>JAFGSY010000029.1 GCA_016934315.1 Candidatus Anaeroferrophillus wilburensis
GTAGTTTTATGTTTTATTTTATGCGTTTACCAAAACTTGACTGGCTAGTTTAACGTACGTTGTAAAAAGAACTTTTGACTGTCAAGACTTTTAGTACTTTTAACAAACTCAAACCTCCATTTCTTTGATTTAAGTCAATGGCCACAAATTTTATTGTTACAGGAGATAGGTAGTGTCAAACCGCAACACCTTGGGTGAATTATTCCCATTCAAACAAAAGGCTAAGCAAAGTAGAAGGCGCTCCACTTCCTCCTAGTAAGAAACCAAAAAGCCCCTCATTCTTGCGAATTCAGGGCTTTTTAGTTTGGCTGCACAGTCTAATATCGTTGCAACTCAGACTATTTACTTCACGTTGAGACGCATCTGGGCCGCCATCTCTTTCATTTCTACCAGTGTTTCCTTCATTTTGGCGTACCCGTACCAGGTTGTGTAATCAGGCATGCCGTGGAAAGCGGCCTGGTAAGTCTTCATGCGGAAATCCATGAACATCTCGTAGAGTTTCTCTTCGATTGCCGTTCTTACTTCATAAAAAGTCAAGAGATCGGGATATGGGAAAGTCGCCTGGTTGGTCTCTTTCTTGATAATCCCGTCTTTATAAAGATCGGCAACGACATTGATGGCTTCGGCAAAGATTTTGTCGGCTGCCTTGATCATGAGATCGGCATTTTTCAGGTTTTCCCGGGCAAAGGTGGCCGAATGACACTGTTCACAGATTGCCTGCATGGCGGCCCGCTCCTTGGCAAAACTCTCTTCGTCAAGCCGGGCCATATTGGCGGCCTTGACAACCTCAAGTCTCGGGGTGGGGTTGCCATCCTTGTCAAGAACACCGAGGGCTTGGAGAATGGTCATCCGGTAGCCCATCCACTCCTTATCCGCTTCCGGCAGCCGCAGGGCCAGAAATCCCCAGGCCGACATGACACGGTGGTCGCCGTTGACCATATGACAGTCCTGACAGGTCGGTCCCCGATGAGCCACACGATCGGTATTGTAGGTGGCGCCATGCTTTGAGTGCGACCACATTTCCCATTGGGCATGATCGAAGCCTGTGTGACAGCTGTTGCAGGCTTCCGGCTGCCGGGCTTCCTCAACCAAGAAGGCATGGCGGGTATGGCAGTTTTGGCAATCCATGCCGTATCGATAATATTTACGGGCCTCGTTATTGGTGCGCACTTGACTGTCGGTAATTCCAAGGTTGTGGCAACCGTTACAGCCTTTCTGTCCATCGATAAAGGCCTGAGGCTGCTGATGGGCAAAGTCAGGAAAAGCCGTAATCGGCAAGAGTCCCAGGGCATGTTTGCCGCTCAGATACTGTCCGGCTTGCTTGCTATGACACTTTTTACAGGTACTGATGGTTGGCAGTTTGGCCTTATCGGCATCAGCAGCGCTCATATGCTCTTTGCCGTGACATGATTCGCAGGTCATTTTCTTAGCCATTTTGCCCCGGTTAAAATCTTTAACGATACCCGGATTAAGTTTGAGGTGGCATTCTTCGCACATAGACGATAAGGACCAAGACGAAGGTAGGTGAAAAAACATGGACATAATCAAGCCGACCACAAAAATAATACTGAATCTTTTAACTTTCATCTCCTAACCCTCCCTCATCCGGTAAAATCATTTGATCTCCACCTCTCCCCTCCAATTTATAGACACTATTCAGCATAACCGCGTTTACGCAAAAAATCCACTGGGCACCAACTTTTTACTATCCTACAGATGGTGATTTTTTCATTTCAAAAATCTGGGATCATCATTTCTCAAACTAGCGTAACAGGAAACTTGTAGATGCTACAAAGACCAAAATTGACAACTCAATTTCGATAGACGATATGACATGATGAAGGAGGCACCTGCATTAAAACCAAGAGAATTAGATTTCGAGCCAAGCGACACGGACAGTTTGATTTTGCAAAGGATGGTGAGAAAGAAGGGTTCTTGGTATCAGATTCCAAAAGGTATGAAAGTTGATAAATAAAATAGCTGTAAAAACCGCCTGATCCAGAGCCATATGACCCCGAAACTCAGGCGGTTAATGATAGACCCACTGCTCATCACTGCTTTTAGTCAAGCTTGAGCCAGTCTCACATGGACTCTCACACAAAAAAAGGAGTTACAGCAATATAGCCATAACCCCTTGATTTAATTGGTGCCCCCAGCGCGACTCGAACACGCGGCCTGCGGATTAGGAATCCGTCGCTCTATCCACCTGAGCTATGGGGGCATAATTCTAATAAGCGGATTTTCTACGGTATTTACCGCAGGTTGTCAAGTTCGATTCTTACAACTCTATGCTGAACCACCGGCAGACAGAAGCTCCTGCTGCTCAGCGGATGAGCCCCTGGGGGTCGCAAATCTCACGCAAGACGCACAGCTCCGTCGCCGATGCCGCCGGTACGGAAAGGGCACGATCACTCTCTACGGCAAAATCCATGGTCGCCATTATATCATCAATTTTCACCCCCTGATAAAAACCGGCCAGATACATTCGCTTGGTTTCTTCATCAAAACGGAAAATGCCCTTGTCGGTAATGACCGCCGCCGGGCCGCCGGGCCGCAAGCCGGCCAATTCGCGGCTTCTGCCGCCCTCCAGGTAGCCGGGACTGGTAAAATAATCAAGTTTCTTGACAAAACGCCCTTTGACCTGCTGCATGAAAATAATCGTTCGGCCGACAAAGGATGCCACATCGCAGGCGCCGCCGCTGCCCGAAAAGCGGACCTTGGGCTGGTGGTAGTCGCCAATGGCGGTGGAATTGAGGTTGCCGTAGGGATCAATCTGGGCCGCCCCCAGGATGCCCACCACCTGGGGGCCGGTAAAACGATTCTGCATGGTGGCAAAGGCATCGGCAAGTCCGCCGTTGAAGCTGGTGCCGTACATGACCCGCGGGTCAGCCACAGCCATGGGAATCTCCTCAAGAAGGGAATCGATCGCCCCGGTTTCAAAGAAGATCACACTGTTGGGCGCACTGATGTGCTTGGCCGCCATCGCCGCCAGCATGGAGATGCCGGTCCCGCAGAAGACAATCTCGTTGTCGCGGATCTCCCGGGCAGCAGCGATGGCCATCATTTCACGATAAGTATAGTCCATAGCTCAACCCCGCTCCAGGCCAACGGCATACCCCTGGGGACTGGCCGCTTTGATTCTGGCAAACCGCTCACTGCCAATCAGCTCGCAGAACTGCTGATGATCCCGAACCGCGTAAATATTTTTTTCCAGATACGCAGCATAACGCCCATCATCCCTGGCATCCTGACCGTACTGCTGCAGATATTCAGGGTCATAATCATAATAGCCATAACAGGCGGTAGGATAAGCGCCGAAAGGCTGGGCCACCACCGCATCGGCGTAGAAGAACGGGATCTGGTTCTGCCCCGGCTGCCGGCGCAGCTCATCTTCCTCCACCAGTTCTTCACAGGTAACGATAAGATGACGGGCCGCTTTCGCCTGCTCCACATCGGCAAAGGTCAAACCGGCCATCCGAACAGTGCCCCGGGGGCTGGCCTGCTGGACATGAATGATGGTGACATCGGGATTGATGGCCGGCACCAGCACCACTTTTTCCGGCTCCTCCGGTTGGCGTTTGAAAGGATTGTCCAGCACCACCAGCTTGTCCAGGGGCAACCGGGAATCCTGCTGACGCACCTCAGGAGAGAGCCCCCATTTATAGATAATATCGGTCCCCAGCGAAGAAGTGGTGGGTAGAAAGGGCACCCCCATGGCCCCGGCCATGAAGCGCAGGGTCATCTGGTAGTTGGAATAGTCCTCAAAAAGAATCCGGCCCTCTTCAATGGCCTTGCGGAAGCGGATGCAGGTGGGGGCAAACCGGCCGGTGCCGCCGTAGGCGATCTCCACCGCCTTAACGCAGCCGGCGCCGATCAGTTCATCGACTCCCTGGCCGTTGGAATGGGCGTACACATGAAGATTGCCGATCCGCTGGCGGATAATCTCGTAGACCGCCGCCATGGGGTTGCGGTTCAGGGTGAAGCCCCCCAGGGACAGGTGGGCTCCCGGCGTGACAAAACGGCTGATTGCCGCTGCCAACGACATGCATTTTTCACTATTCATCACATTTCCGATCCAAAAAGAGACATGCGTTCAACAAGAATCAATACAGGAGAAACTCCTGCCGCCGGCGGCAAAACGCAGCCAGTTCCTCTTCCCACAAAGCCTTTATCGTCAGGACATCCTCACCCGCTTCCAACAACCGGCGAATTTCGGGATCACCAATGAGGATGTCAATGGGGAGCTTCTCATATTCATATTCGTATGGCGGCGGCAGCCAGGAGAAGTGGTCCCCGTAGAGTTCCAGCAGCACCCGCAGAAGCTCCAGAGTCAACAGGTAGGGTTCGAAAGACCGCCGATCAAGCACATGGAGATACAATCCTCCGCACACCTGCCCCTGCCATTTGTCAAAGGTCGGCACGAAAAATGTCGGCCGCAGGCAAACACCGCCCAGCACCCGGCGATCAACGGCAGCCAGCAGCCGCTCCGGTTCCACAAACGGCGCCCCCCAGATTTTAAAGGGGGTGGTGGTGCCCCGCCCTTCGGAAAGATTGGTGCCCTCCAGCAGCACCTGGCCGGGATAGACCAAAGCCGTTGCCTGAGTGGGCATATTGGGTGACGGCGGCACCCACAATAAGCCCGTTTCATCACCATACTGCGCCCGCCGCCAGCCGCTCATGGACACCACTTCCAGCCTGCAGCCAAGCTGGTGAACGTCATTGACATACCGGGCCAGCTCCCCCAGGGTCATGCCGTGGCGCATGGGCAGCGGGTAGAGACCGACAAATGAGGTGTAGTCAGGCCGCAGCAGATTGCCTTCAACCAGGTCGCCGCCAAGGGGATTGGGACGATCCAGAACCAGCACCGGCACCCCGGCGGCCGCTGCCGCCTCCATCACCAGCACCAGAGTCCAGATATAGGTATATACCCGGCAGCCCACGTCAACCAGATCAACCAACACCAGATCAATATCCGCAAACATCTCAGCCGTCGGCTGCCGTTGGTCGCCATACAGACTGAAAACCGGAATTTTGGTCACCGGATCATGAAAATCCCCCGAAGGGATCATGTTCGCCTGCTCTACCCCATAAAAGCCGTGTTGGGGACTCCACACCGCCTGCACCTGGCCGGGAAAACGGGTCATGACCAAGGCAAGTGAACTGCTGCCGCTGCCGCCGCAGGCCGCCTGGTGAGTCAGGAAGGCCATCTTTTTCCCGGTGATCCAGGACGGCGGCGTGGTGATAAATTTCTCGACTCCAAGGACTACCATCTGCTCATCAACACTCCCGCTGCGGCACCCAGGACCTCAGGGCCGCAACCCGCGCCCGCGCTTCTGCCAGTTGTTTCTGCTGCTCTTCATCCATGGCCGCGGCCGACGCTGTCAGCCGGGCAAAGACCCGCCTTGGGTCGTCACCTTTTTTCATGTTCCTGCCCCACAACACCAGATCCAGGCCGGCAGACAGGCCCTGGACCATCGTCGCGGCCAGATCATCACCGGCAACGGCCGCCATATCCAGATCGTCCGAAAGAATCACTCCGGAAAAACCGAGACGCCGACGCAAAAGATCGTTGAGAAAAAAGCGGGAAAAGGTCACGGGCCAACGGGGATCAATAGCCGTAAACTGCAGGTGGGCCGTCATGATCACCTTGACGTTCGCTTCAATGGCAGCAAAAAAAGGCTGCAGATGGCTTGCCTGCAGTGATTCCAGACTCAGATCCGAGGTGGGCAGCAGGGTGTGGCTGTCCCCGGGAACGGAACCATGGCCGGGGAAATGCTTGGCACAGGCGGCAATGCCGCTCCCCTGCAGCCCCCGGATATAGGCCGCAACCTGGGCGGCAACCTGCCCAGGATCGGCGGCAAAGCAGCGTCCCGCCAGCACGGCACTCCCACTGCAGGCCAGGTCGGCAACCGGAGCCAGATTGAGATTGACCCCCAGATCTTTCAGGCAGCCGCCGATCTTCCAGGCCGTCGAAGCGGTATCAGCAAGCTCATTCTTTTCCCCCAGCAGCGCGGCGCCGGGAAACTCGGGGAAGCCCTCGCGCAATCGGCAGACCGGACCGCATTCCTGGTCGATGGCGATCAGCAGCGGCGCCGCGCCATGCCGGGCAGCAAGCTCCTGGATTTCGCCTACCAACAATTTGCAAGCTTCGACAGTCGGACAGTTGCGGGAAAAAAGGATGATCCCCCCCGGCGGCGCACTGGACAAAACCTCCCTTTCCGCCGGCGTCAGCGAAGTACCCTCAATCCCCATCATCACCAGCTGCGTGATGCTCATCTCACCGACACCTTTTCCCAGAGGAAAAAAGGGCCGGGGTCGGTTTTACGCCCCGGGGCAATATCCCCATGGCCGACGATCCGGTTTCCGGTCACCAACCGGTGGCGGCGGCGGATATCAGCAAGCAGCCGATTGAGGCATTGGTACTGCGCCTCGGTGAAGGGCCGATCATCATCCCCCTCCAGTTCAATGCCAAGGGAAAAATCGTTGCAGTTCTCACGGCCGTTGAAACTGCTGATGCCCGCATGCCAGGCCCGCTTTTCTTCGGCCACAAAACGGACAACACTCCCCTGGCGATCGATGAAATAATGGGCTGATACTTTGAGATCGGCAATGTCGGCAAAAAATGGATGTTCATCGACCGGCAGCCGGTTGCAGAAAAAATCAACCACCCGGCCGCTGCCGAACTCTCCCGGCGGCAGGCTGATGGCATGGATGACCACCAGGCTGATCTCCGCACCAGGCGGCCGGTCATCACAATTGGGACTGGGAATATCAATAATTTCCATGACTACTGTTTTCGCACATCCAGGCTGTCCCGCAGCCCATCACCGATAAAATTGAAGGCCAGCACCGTGAGCATGATCGCCAGCCCGGGAAAGAGCGACAGATGGGGGGCAAACAGCAGATAGCGCACCCCCTCATGGAGGGTACCACCCCAGGTTGGCACATCCTGCGGACCAAGACCGAGAAAACTCAGCGATGATTCAGCCAGGATGACGCCGGCGACGCCAAAGGTCGCCTCGACAATCAACGGTGCCGCCAGGTTGGGCAGCAGGTGAAAAACAATGATCCGCAGGCTGCCGGCACCGCAGGACCGGGCCGCCAGGATATATTCCTGTTCTTTCTCGGCCAACACCTGCCCCCGGGCCAGGCGGGCATAACCAACCCAGCCCATCACCGACAGGGCAACCATAACCGTTTTCAACGACGGGCCCATGATGCTGATCAGCGCAATGGCCAGCAGAATGCCGGGGAAGGCCAGCATCACATCCATAATCCGCAGCAGCACCGCGTCAGCAAGGCCGCCTTTATAGGCCGCATAGGCGCCGATCAGGGTGCCAAAGATCAACGATACGCTGACCACCGAAATCCCCACCAGCAGTGACACCCGGGCACCATGGATCATCCGGCTGACCAGGTCACGGCCCAGCTGATCCTGGCCCAGCCAGTGAAGACGACTGGGCCCCTCAAGTTCACCGGGAAGATCAATTTGCCAGGGGTCAAAAGGAGACAACCAGGGAGCCAGCAAAGCAACGACAACCAGCAATACCAGGATTGCCAGGCCGGCCATTGCTAGGCGGTGGCGGGAAAACCCCCTCATCATCGCCCCGCAGACTGCTGCCGGCCATAGGTACACAGCTGGCGGAGGACGCATTCGGCACACCGGGGCCGGCGGGCAAAACATACCTGGCGGCCATGGGAAATGAGCAGATGGGCGATCATCGCCCAGTGCTGCCGGGGGATTATGCACATCAGTTCCTGTTCAATTTTTACCGGATCCGCAGCCTTTGCCAGACCGATTCTGCCGGCCAGCCGCTTTACATGGGTATCCACCACCACGCCCACCGGTTCAAATACCTCGCCCAGCACAACGTTGGCCGTTTTCCGGCCGACGCCGGGCAGTTTCACCAACTCTTCCATGGTCGCCGGAACCTGGCCGCCGTGCAGCTCCACCAGCTGCTGGCAGCAGGCCTTGATATTGCGAGCCTTGTTGCGGAAAAAACCGGTGGACCGGATGGCCGCCTCAATTGATTCAAGGTCCGCCCCGGCAAAGGATGCGGCATTGGGATAGCGGTCAAACAATGCCGGGGTCACCTTGTTGACCTGGACATCGGTACACTGGGCTGACAGCATGGTGGCAATCAGCAGTTCAAAGGGGTTGCGGTACTGGAGGCCGCACTCGACCCGGGGATAGCAGCGGGTCAACTCACTGACGACCAGAACGGCCTTCTGCCGCCGGCTGAGACGGCGAACATTGGAAGACTCTTGAAACTTGGCGTCAAGCACCATGGCAGTCCTGCACCCTCGCCGGCAAAGCCAGAATATTGCTGACCCCGTGGCACAGACAGGCAGTGCTGAAGACCACCGGGCCGGGACCAAGAGCAGCCGTTTTTTCGGCCACCGTAGAAAGGTCGGTAAAGGTAAAGCCGCCGACTCCGGGAGCCAGCTGCCGGCTTTGCAGCACCAGGGATGGATAGCCATGATAGGCGATTCCCGCCAGCAGCTCCACCAGCGATTTTTCCCGGGGTTCACCGGTGGTAAAACAATGATCCTCAGGCTGGGGACAATCCTCCGGGCAGCGAAAGTCCGCCAGGCTGCTGTACAATTCGCCATTATTGCCGCAAAAACTGTTGGGCAGGGGAGGCGGTTCCTCCCAGTCCAGCCGCCGGCAGCCGGTAAACCTTTCCAACACCGTGGCCGCCAGATGCACCGGCAGGGTGGGGATAATCCACTCCGCAGCACAGCTGCTCTGCCCCAGGAGGCTGACAATATGGGCAATCCCGTCACCCACCACCAGGAAATCCCCAAGCTGGGGAAAATCCGCCGCCAGCCGGGCGGCTGCCGATTCATCCCGCTCAACAACCACAAGCCGCGCCCCTGGCAGGGAAAGCAGCCGCCTGATCGCCTGCCGGCCGAAACGGCCGCCGCCGATCACATGAAAAACATTGCCTGACTCTTTTCTTTCCATAGGCACAATCCAAAACCAAGAGAACCAAAGGGAACGTTGTTGATTTGTTGACTTATCGTCCTGTTGGGGCGATAGATTTTTACAATCCATCCCATAACTCAACAACTCAACAACGTCCCCAAACTAATTGTTTCGGTCGGCGATGTAATGGGCAATCTGCTGCAGGCGGCGGGACCGGTCGCCATAGGGGTTCAGCGACACCACCGCTTCAGCCACCAGTTCGGCCAGCAGGCGGCGGGATTCATCAAGGCCCAGCAGACTGACCGAGGTCAGTTTCTGCTTCTGCCGATCGGAGCCGGCATCCTTGCCCATCTGCTCACTGGTGGCAGTTTCGTCAAGGATATCATCGGCGATCTGAAATGCCAGACCGATTGCCTTGCCGTAGTTTTCCAGCCTGGACAAATCTTCTTGACCAGCCCCCCCCACCAGGCCGCCGGCAACCACCGAAAAGGTAATCAACTCCCCGGTTTTCCGGCGGTGGAGGTCAAACAGCAGCTCGGCAGAAACATCCTGGCGGCCTTCGCAAGCCAGATCTATGGCCTGGCCGGCCACCATGCCTTCAGAACCGGCCGCCCGGGACAGCCTGAACACCAGTTCGCAGCGAACCCGTTCATCAATACTGTCCATGGCCGCCACCAGGCCGAAAGCATCGGTAAGCAAAGCATCACCGGCCAGAATAGCAATCCCTTCCCCATATACCTTGTGATTGGTGGGCCGCCCACGCCGGAAGTTGTCGTCATCCATCGCCGGCAGGTCGTCATGAATCAAGGAGTACGTGTGGATCATTTCAACCGCCACTGCCAGCGGGAATACTTTTTCCACCTCGCGGCTAAACAGCTCGCAGGCCCCCATGGTCAGCACCGGCCGCAGCCGTTTGCCACCGGCCAGCAGACTGTAGGTCATCGCTTCTTTGAGGATTGCGGCGTTATCCGCCGCCGTCCCTGCCAAAGAGCACTGCTCTTTCAGGTAGTTTTCAAACAAACCGGCCTGCCGGCTGAGGTAGGAGGCAATCATACTCATGAAAAATCTTCCAATCTCTCACCCTGTTCGTCACTGACCAGAATCTGAACCTTCTTTTCCACCTCATCAAGCCGGCTGCTGCACTGGCGCACCAGGCTGATCCCCTGTTCGAAAAGCTTCAGGGATTGGTCCAGGGGGATATCCCCGGCTTCCAGCCTGGCGACGATATCTTCCAGTTTTTTCAGTGAAGCTTCAAAACTCGTTTTGGCCATCTAGCCCTCCCAGGACGGCTGCAGCAGCAGTCGACTTTTTTCAATGAATTCCAATGGATCAACAACAATGCCGTTCACTTTAATCCCCCAATGGAGATGGGGACCTGTCACCCGGCCGGTGCTGCCGAGACAGCCGATAATTTCCCCCTGCTGAACCAGATCACCGGCCTGCACGGCCATGGTATCCAGGTGCAGATAAAGGGAGAAAATATCCAGACCATGGTCAATGATCACCGCATTGCCGCTGTAATAAAGCCGGCCGGCCAGTGCCACCCGACCGGCGGCCGCGGCCGGCACCGGCGTTCCCTTCTGGCCCCGCAGATCAATACCGCCGTGGGGACTTTTCGCTATCCCATTGAGAATCCGCCGGCGGCCGAACGGGGTAATAATGGAACTTTCCAGCGGCGGCTTAAACGGCTCAGCAAACCGGAGCAGCGGCACCGATGAACTGTAGGCCGCCCGCAGCAGCTCTCTGTCCTGTTTGATCTGTGCCAGGTGCTGGGGTTTTTTCGGGCTCACCATCTCCGTCGGCAGAGTCAAACGTTCTTCACCGTACGCCCCCGCTCTGACCATCAAAGGAATATTGCTGGCCCTACCCTCGGAGCGGATAGTCAGATGCTGCCTGCCGGTCGGTGCCTGCAGGGGAACGGCACAGACAGCCTTATACTCCCGGCCGGCACCCATAACCTTGAATGTTGCATCAAACAAACACACTTCCTGCGGCACAAAGTCATCATCGGCGCAGCGGATAACCACCACCAGGGCCTGGCCCTGGAGCGGGGCAGCCGGTGCCAGAAAAACCTCCAATCCATCCTGCTGAACAACCACCGTTGGCAAAACATCTTCCCCGGCAACCACCCAGGCTGCAGGGAACAGGGACAGGATTGCCGCCCAAACCAGCAGAACAGCCAAGAAACACCCCAGCCGGGCAGCCGACCACCGGGGGCTGCTCATCTTCCCGCAGCTATTCTTCATCTGGAAAAACCTCACGGACGTCGCAATGCACTTTTCCCCGGGCAAAGGTTGTCTGCAGCCGGTCACCGGGCGCCACCATGGCGGCATCGGTGACAATCAGCCCTGCCGGAACAGTTTCAACCACCGCATACCCCCGTTGCAGAACGGCTAGAGGGTTGCAGGCTTCCAGTTTGCCGGCCAGCAGACCGACGGCATGCCGACACCGCTGCTGCTCCTGCCGCTGCACCCCCGACAGGCGACTTGCAAGAAGATCGAGCTGTCGCCGGTTCCGATCGAGGGCAATGCCAGGCGATGACAACGCCAGGGAACTTCTGGCGTGTTCGAGGCGCCGGCGCAGCAGATTTATACGACTGGTCATCGACGCGGTAAAACGGTAGGACAACTCATCCAATTGCTGACGAGACTGCTGGAACAGCACATCAGGCCGGGACAACCTGGCCGCCGACAGCTGCAGAAGGTGCCGATAACCGTCCAGTTGACGGCTGAACAGCTGCAGCAGACGTCGATCCAGAGATTCGAGCCTTTCGACGACCCGGGCCCGGCTGGCAATCACCAGTTCCGCCGCTGCCGAGGGGGTTGGTGCCCGTAGATCGGCAACAAAATCGGCAATGGTATAATCCGTTTCATGGCCAACCGCACTGATCAGGGGGATCTGCGAAGCAAAAATTGCCCGGGCCACCGCCTCTTCGTTGAACGGTGAGAGGTCCTCCCATGAGCCGCCGCCCCGGGCCAGAATAATGGCATCCACCTGACCGGCAAACTTTTCATTGCAGCGTCTGATTGCCTGGACAATTTCAGCGGCGGCAGCACTCCCTTGTACGGTCACCGGTAGAATCGTTACCGACAGGTTGGCAAAGCGGCGATGAACCACCTGGAGGATGTCCCGCACCGCCGCACCGGTTGCCGAGGTAATAACTGCCACCTGGCGGGGCAGTAGGGGAATGGGCTTCTTATGCTGCGGCGCAAAAAGCCCCTCGGCCTCCAGCTTGGCCTTCAGCTGCTCAAAAGCCCGGAGGAGACCGCCTATCCCCTTCAGATCCAGGCTTTCCACCATAATCTGATATTCTCCCCTGGGTCCATAGACGCTTATCCGCCCCAGGCAGAGCACATGATCTCCTTCAGTCGGAGAGAAAGCAAGGCTGCTATTCTGCCGGCGGAACATGACCGCCCTGATCTGGGAGGATTCATCCTTCAGGGTAAAATAAAAATGTCCTGAACGGGGCACCCGAAAGTTGGAGATCTCCCCCTCCACCCACAAGGAAGAGAAATTATCCTCTAAAATCAACTGGATATCACGATTCAGCTGGGAAACGGTATAGACATGCAGGTCATCCAACAATACTTTTTCTCCTGTGTTGTCCAATAGCATTCATCGCAGCAATTGTCAAAGACGGCCGCTGGCCGCGGATCATCCCCCTAAGTTTTTCAGAAAAATTAAATCTAGCTATTTTTCTTGAATAATTACTTAGGTTTTGCTATGGCTATCCGAATATTTATCTATAATGATGTGGTTTCTTGCGATAGAAATTTTTTCCATATCACCAACCCCGGAATGATGGTTGACTAAAACTGATGATATTAGACTACTTGCTAGGGATGTTTTCCAATGATCTTGCCATTGACCTGGGAACCGCCAACACCCTGGTCTATGTTAAGGGCAAAGGCATTGTCATTGATGAACCTTCAGTTGTCGCTGTGCAGAATTATGGCGGCGGCAACAAAAAAGTGCTGGCTGTGGGCAGCGAGGCCAAGCAGATGGTGGGACGGACACCGGGCCACATTGTTGCCATCCGACCGATGAAGGAAGGTGTTATTGCTGATTTTGAAGTTACTGAAGCAATGCTCCGCCACTTTATCACCAAAGTCCATAACCGCAAAACCCTGGTCAGACCACGCATCATTATCTGTGTACCGTCAGGCATAACCCCGGTTGAGCGGCGGGCCGTCAAGGAATCAGCTGAATCTGCCGGGGCCCGCGAGGTCTACCTGATTGAAGAACCGATGGCGGCCGGTATTGGCGCTGGTCTGCCGATCACCGAACCGTCAGGAAATATGGTTGTTGATATCGGCGGTGGCACCACCGAGGTGGCGGTCATTTCCCTGGCCGGGATTGTCTATGCCAAATCGGTGCGGGTTGGCGGCGACAAGATGGACGAGGCGATTATCCAGTATATCAAACGGAAATACAACCTCCTGATTGGTGAACGGACAGCGGAAAGCATCAAGATCACCATTGGCAGCGCCTCTCCCCTGGAAGAGCTGGAAGTCATGGAAATCAAGGGTCGCGACCTGGTGGCCGGAGTGCCGCAAACCATTGAGGTCAACGCCGATGAAATCCGGGAAGCCCTGACCGAACCGCTGAACGCTATCCTTGAAGCGGTACGGGTTGCCCTGGAGCGAACCCCCCCAGAGCTGGCTGCCGACATTGTCGACAAAGGAATTGTCCTTACCGGTGGCGGTGCCATGCTGCGCAATCTTGATGTCCTGGTGCGCGAAGAAACCGGCCTGCCGATCACCGTTATCGACGACCCCCTCACCTGCGTGGTCCGTGGCTCAGGCAAGGTTCTTGACGAGTTGGACTTGCTGCGTGAGGTAACGCTGCACGATTAATCAATGAACCCGTTTTACCCGGCGCCTGCGACGGCAGCAATGGCGAAATGAGGTATACGGAAAAGCATAACCCAGTGACATAGGCTGCAGTTTAACGAAAAGATGGTGTTTTGCCACAAAGCCATCAACATTGAAGGATAGTAACGTCAATGACCGCTTTCACCAGACGTCATCAACTGCTGCTCTACATCCTGGTGATCTTTCTGGTAACCACCTTTTTCCTGGGCCTGAAAACCAGGCAGTTCCAGTTGCTCGCTACCCTTGAAAAAGGGGTCATGATGGTTGCCTACCCTTTTCAGAAGGGCGCCGATCTGGCCATTGACACCTGCAATTCCATTATCGAGGGCTATGTCACCCTGGTTCACGTCAAGCAGGAAAACCGGGCGCTGAAAAATCGGATTGCCAACCTGGAAAGGCAGCTTATCGCCCGCCAGGAAGAACACCATCAGAATGAGCAGCTGCGCAAGCTGCTCGACTTTCAGGACACCCACCTGCTCCCGCCCCACATCACCATTGCCAACATTATCGGCCGCGATGCCGGTAATTTTTCGCAGCTGGTTTTTGTCGACCGCGGTTCCCGGGACCGGATCAAGAAGCACTCACCGGCATTAACCCACCGGGGTATTGTCGGCCGGGTGATCGCAGTTTCTCCCTTCTCCGCCAAGGTTATGCTGATTACCGACAACCATAGCTCCTGTGATGTCATGATTCAGCGAACCAGGGAGCGGGGCATCCTTCAGGGCGGCAACCAGGCATTATGCAAAATCAACTACCTGCTGCGCTCAGCTGATGTCCAGGTAGGCGATACGGTGATTACCTCGGGAATGGATAAGATTTTTCCCAAGGGGATGCCGGTAGGCACCGTTGTCTCGGTTCAGAAGGAGGAAAGCGGGCTGAGCCAGGAAATTATCGTTGAACCTTTTGCCAATCTGAATGGGCTGGAAGAGATTATTATTACCGCATCTCCGGAACCGGGTGGAGTCAATGACCAGTAAGCTGTCACTTCTTGGCTTCATCTATCTGCTGGCCGGACTTTTTTTCTGTGTTTTCCAGTCATCGGTTTTTCCCCGTCTGGGTTTCAGCAACATCTCTCCCGACCTTTCCTATGTTCTGGTTGTTTCCCTACCGGCGGCCTTCCCGGTTGCCGGCGGCGCACTGATTGCCGTGGCCCTGGGAATTTTGGCTGATACCTTTTCACTCGCCAGTTCCGGCTTTCATGCCATCGGTTTTCTCGTCCTTTTTTTCACTCTGGTCATCATGCGGCAGTCAATCTACTTTGACCGCCTTTCCTTCCAGGCATTGCTTGCCAGCCTGGGCTATCTGAGCATGTTTCTCCTGATGCACCTGCTGACTGACAATCAGACAGGGCAGCCAATCCAGCTTGGCAACGGCATCAGGACAGCCATAGCAACAGGAATTTTTGCCATACCTCTCCTCCATGTCATGCGCATGCTGGCCAGAACAGCCACCGGGTCCGGCACATTTTCCGCGTCTTCCTGAACGACCTCCTGATTCAGCCCCTTACCTGGCCCGGCAACTCCTGGCTGCAATGCTGAAACGGCCTTGGGCTCAAACTCTTCACTAGTGGAATCACCTGTCAATGTCAGTTATTGATTTAAAAGCCAAACAGGAGCAAATTGCCAAAAATGGCAAAATCGTTCTGCTGGTCCTGGCCCTGGCCGGCTGCATCCTGCTGATTCGCCTCTGGTATCTACAGATTATCAAAGGAGAACACTACAATCAGCTCTCGCAGAACAATCGCATCAGGGTACGACGGGTTCGCGCTCTGCGAGGCATCATCTACGACCGGAATAAAAACATTGTGGCGGATAATCACCCCGGCTTCAACCTCAGCATTATCCCGGAAAACATAGCTGACATCAAAGCTGTTGCTGCCGAACTGGGCAAACACTTGGCCACTTTGAATGAAGATAGAATCATCAAAGAGTTCAATGCGATTCCCTCCTACCTCAGGTATCGGCCATTGAAGATCAAGAACAACCTGACGCGTGATGAGCTTGCTCTGCTGGAAGCCCATAAAATCGATCTGCCGGGGATTCTGATTGAAGTGGAACCTATTCGCCACTATCCCTACGGCGAAGCATGCGCCCATCTGATCGGCTACCAGGGGTTTATCAATGAACAGGAGTTAGGTCAGCCTTCGTATGCCTCCTACTATGCCGACGACCTGGTCGGTCGGTCCGGCATAGAAGCCCAGTATGAGGAACTGCTGCGCGGCACTGACGGCGCCAGACAGGTGGAAGTCAATGCCATTGGCCGGGAACTGAACTCACGCATTATTATGCCGACTGAGGCGGGAAACAATATTATCCTGACCATCGACATTGATCTTCAGCAGTATCTCCATGAGCTGATGCAGGACAGCCCCGGCAGTGCGGTGGCCATAGACCCGCATAGCGGCGATATACTGGCCATGGTCAGCAGTCCTTCATTTTCCAACAACCTCTTTGCCACCCGGATCAGCCAAACTGACTGGGAGGCAATCAGCAACAATCCTCTGCGGCCGCTCCAGAACCGGGCCATCCAGGGGCAGTACCCTCCTGGCTCGACATTCAAACCAATCATCGCAGCCGCCGCCCTGGAGGACAACATAGTCACCCCAAAAACAAGATTCTTTTGCGGTGGTTCTTTTCAGCTTGGCAGCAGCACCTTCCGCTGCTGGAATAAATATGGCCATGGGGAGGTCAATGTAAGCCGGTCATTGAAAGAATCCTGTGATGTATATTATTATCAGATCGGCAACCAGCTGCCCATCGACCGGATCGCCCATTACTGTTCGCTGTTCGGTCTCGGCAAGAAAAGCGGCATCTCCTTGCCCCAGGAAAAAGCCGGGTTCATTCCCACATCATCATGGAAACTGGAACACTTTCATGACCAATGGTACCGGGGGGAAACCCTTTCGGTGGCCATTGGCCAGGGGTACATACTGACAACACCTTTACAGATGGCTGCCGCCTATGTTCCCTTCGCCAATAGCGGCACCTATTACCAGCCTCGGCTGGTGGCTGAAATCAGCAATCCACAAACACAGGGCAAACATTCTACAGATCAGGAAAGCTACCGGCTTCCCATCGCCCAAAACCATTTTGAGCTGATCCGCGAAGCCTTATGGAAAGTGGTCAACGAAAAACACGGAACTGCCTACAACCAAAGGATTACAGCAGCTGGGCTGGAAATGGCCGGCAAAACAGGGACAGCCCAGGTGGTTGCCCAGACGTTGGAAGAGGTGGAGGAAGGGGGAGAAGTTCCCTGGCAATATCGTGACCACGCCTGGTTTGTTGCCTTTGCGCCCTACCGGAACCCCAAAATTGTCATCTCGGTTCTGGTTGAGCATGGCGGCCACGGCGGCAGTACCGCGGCCCCCATCGCCCAACAGGCAATCATCCACTATCTGCAGCATTCTGACCTTTAAGGACTGTCATGCAACTTGGCCGAAAAAAAGTCAGCCGCCTTGATTTCAGCACGCCGATTATCACCCTTGTGCTGTTCATGATCGGCATGCTGACCATTTACAGCGCCACCTACGCCCCCGAAACCGCCAGCTGGTTGAGCCCTGTTGACCGCCGCCAACTGGCATGGTTTTTTATCGGCCTGGCAGGCATGGGGATAAGTTTTGCCATTGATTACCATATGTATCAAAAAATAGCCTATGTGGCCTATGGGACGGCAATCATTCTCCTGGTCCTGGTCCTGATTATCGGCAAAACCTCCATGGGAGCCCAACGATGGCTGACTATTGCCGGCTTTACCTTTCAACCATCCGAACTCACCAAGTTGGCCGTGGTCCTTGGCCTTTCCCGTTTTTTTGCCGAGCGCCGGACCTCACCGCCTTACAACCTGAAGGAACTGTTGATTCCGTTCTGCATGGTCGGTCTGCCTTTCATCCTGGTACTCAAACAGCCCGACCTGGGCACCGCCCTGCTGATCGTGCTCATTTCATTGGTAATTATCTTTTATGCCGGCATCACCCGCAGAGCCATCATGACTCTTGTATTTGCCGGCATAGCAGCCGCCACCTGCGGCTGGCAGTTTCTCCATGACTATCAGCGGCAGAGAATTCTGATCTTTCTCAACCCGGATATCGATCCCCAGGGTGCCGGCTACCATATTGCCCAGTCAAAAATCGCCGTCGGCTCCGGCGGTTTATGGGGCAAAGGATTTCTCAAGGGAACCCAGAACCTGCTCCACTTTCTGCCGGAGCAGCATACCGATTTTATTTTTTCCGTCTTTGCCGAACAGTGGGGATTTCTCGGTGCCGCCCTGCTCATCTCCCTCTACCTGCTCTTTCTGCTGCGCGGACTGGTCATCAGCCAGGAAGCCAAGGATCCCTACGGCAGCTACCTGGCAATCGGCATCACAGCAACCTTTTTCTGGCAGTTCTGCATCAATATCGGCATGGTCCTGGGGTTGATGCCGGTGGTCGGCATCCCCCTGCCTTTGATGAGCTATGGCGGCACCTCCCTCTTGACCTCCATGATTCTCGTTGGTATGCTGTTGAACATTCATTTTCGCAAACAATACTTTTAACTTGACAGTCAAAAGTTCTTTTTACAACGTACGTTAAACTAGCCAGTCAAGTTTTGGTAAACGCATAAAATAAAACATAAAAC
>JAFGSY010000030.1 GCA_016934315.1 Candidatus Anaeroferrophillus wilburensis
GTGAGTAACAATAACCATCTTTTTGCTGATGATGTTCTGCAACAGTACCTGAAAGAGGTGCGATCTATTCCGCTGCTCTCTGAAGAGGAAGAGATTCAACTGGCTCAACGGGTCAGAAAGGGGGATGAGGAAGCCAAAAAAAAGATGATTGAAGCCAATTTGCGACTGGTGATGCATCTGGTGAAAAAATATATCAATCGGGGATTGCCCGTTGCAGATCTGGTGGAGGAGGGGAACCTAGGGTTGATTAAAGCTGTTGAACGATTTGATCCGGCCCGCAACTGTCGCTTTTCCACCTATGCCGTCTGGTGGATCCGGCAATATATGAAACGGGCAATTATCAATCAGAGCAAAGTCGTGCGGCTGCCCATTCATGTGATGGAAGAACTGAACCTGTATCTCAAGGGTTGCCGGGATTTTATTATGAAATATAATCGTGACCCCTCCCTTGAGGAAGTTTCGCAATACCTTGACCACCGCTTCAGTACCATCCCCTCTTTTTTGGGTTCTTTCAGTCAGATGCTCAGCTTATCGTCCGGCCGAAATGACGATGATGATCAGGGCGGCTCATTACTGCTGGATCAACTGGCCGACAAAAACGCAGTGAATCCCATGGAGCATCTCCATCGGGTTATTCGTTTGAAAACCATTTTTCTCTGGCTTAATGAACTCACCCATAAGGAAAAATATATCATTATTCACCGTTTCGGCCTCTACAATGAGGATCCTCAAACGCTTGAGGAGATTGGCCAGTCATTGGGCTTGACCCGGGAGCGTATTCGCCAGGTTGAGGGTAGCGCGCTGGTGAAATTGCGCCATATTATTGAAAGTCACAAAATATCATTGGATGATCTGGTGTGAAAAACTGTTTTTGAGAGTACCTATGAGTTTTCTGGAAAATATCAATGATCCCGCTGATCTGAGACAATTGAATATTGTCGACCTTATGGACCTGGCGGAGGAAATAAGGGAAGTGATTATCCGGACGGTGGCCAGCAACGGCGGCCATCTTGCCCCTTCCCTGGGGGTGGTTGAATTGACGCTGGCCCTCCATTATGTCTTCCAGACCCCCGAAGATCTGCTGGTGTGGGATGTCGGCCACCAGGCTTATGCCCACAAATTGATTACCGGCCGGCGTGACCGCTTCTCGACCCTGCGCCAGCTCGATGGCCTCAGCGGCTTTCCCAAACGTCAGGAAAGCCCCTATGATGCCTTTGACGTGGGGCACAGCAGCACGTCCATATCAGCTGCTCTGGGGATGGGATTGGCCAGGGAACAGCAGGGGAAAAAAGGTCGGGTGCTGGCGGTGATCGGCGATGGCTCCATGACCGCTGGCATGTCCTTTGAAGCCCTGAATCATGCCGGCAGTCTTGACCGTGATCTGATTGTTGTTCTCAATGACAATGAGATGTCCATTTCCAACAATGTGGGCGCGTTGTCCAGTTATCTCAATCGCCTGATGACCGGAGAAAAAGTGAACCGTTTTCGCCATGATGTAAAATCGGTGCTGACCCACATTCCCGGTGTTGGCAACCCCATTTTCAAGATGGTCAAACGGGCCGAAGGTACCTTTAAAGGTTTTGTTGTTCCTTT
Source organism: Candidatus Anaeroferrophillus wilburensis (assembly GCA_016934315.1). NCBI lineage: Bacteria > Deltaproteobacteria > Candidatus Anaeroferrophillales > Candidatus Anaeroferrophillacea > Candidatus Anaeroferrophillus > Candidatus Anaeroferrophillus wilburensis. The sequence goes on from JAFGSY010000030.1 coordinate 1,594, forward strand.
GGGTACCCTCTTTGAGGATCTGGGTTTTCAGTATGTGGGGCCGTTGCCCGGGCACAGTCTTGAAGATCTGGTTGATACCTTCAATAATGTGAAAAAGCTTGAAGGACCGATTCTGGTTCATGTCATCACTAAAAAAGGCAAGGGGTACGCCCCGGCGGAAAAAAATCCGGCCGATTTCCATGGGGTAGGACCCTTCGACATAGATACCGGGAGAGTGCTGAAAAAGAAAAATGCCCCCATGTCCTATACTGCTGTTTTTGGCCAGGTGCTGGTGAAGTTGGCGCGGGATGACGAGCGCCTCATGGGGATTACCGCTGCCATGCCGGCGGGTACCGGGATGGAGGTTCTGGCGCGTGATTTCCCCGGCCGGGTCATTGATGTGGGCATTGCCGAACAGCATGGTGTAACGCTGGCGGCCGGAATGGCAACCCAGGGTCTGCGCCCCTTTGTCGCCGTTTATTCCACCTTTATGCAGCGGGCTTACGATCAGATTATCCATGATGTCGCCCTGCAGCAGCTGCCGGTGACGTTGTGTCTCGATCGGGGCGGCCTGGTGGGCGAAGATGGTCCCACTCATCATGGGATGTTTGACCTTTCCTACCTGCGGCTGATTCCCGGGTTGACCATTATGGCACCAAAAGATGAAAATGAGTTGCAGCATCTGATGAAAACCGCCCTGTACCTGAACGGGCCGGCCGCAATCCGCTATCCCCGGGGCAGTGGTTTGGGGGTGGAGATGGACCAGGTTCTCAGCTGTGTACCGGTGGGTTCCTGGGAGGTGCTGCGCGAGGGAGTTGATGGTGCGGTGCTGGCTGTGGGTTCGTGCGTTGAGCCGGCTCGTCAAGCAATTGAGGCACTCATGGCAGAGCGGAACAACCTTAAGCTGGCATTGATCAACTGCCGTTTTGTCAAGCCGATGGACGAAGATTTATTGTGTTCCTGTCTGCGGGAGCAGCCATTTATCCTGACGGTTGAGGAAAATTCGGTGGTTGGCGGTTTTGGCAGTGCTGTGGCCCAGTTTCAGGCAATAACCGGTGGTATTGGTGGTGCCAGGGTTGTTAACCATGGCCTGCCGGACCGGTTTATTGAGCATGGCAGCTTGACCCAGCTGCGCCATAAATATGGCCTTGATGCGGAAGGGATAACCGCGCTCCTGAAGACCTTGTTGCAAAACAGCTGATTTTTTGCTCGTTTTCTTGTGAACATGAAAAAAGGGCCTCGATGTACTCCGTCATCAAGGCCCTTTTTTTGGCTTACTATCCGGTTATTGGCCTGTTGCCGGCGCGATTTTTATCTCTACCCGGCGGTTCATCATCCGTCCTGACTCGGTTTCATTGGTGGCAATGGGTGAACCTTCGCCAAAGCCGATCCGTTCAATTCTCGATGAGCTGACCTGACGCTGGACAAGCAGATCCGCCACCGCCCGGGCCCGTCTTTGGGACAACTCCATGTTATACTGTTCGGAGCCTGTACTGTCAGTATGGCCTTCAACGCGGATTAAGGTTTGGGGATACTGCCGCATGATTTCTGCTATCCGGTCAATCTCCGCATATAAACCCGGTCGAATGGTGGCCGAATCAAAATCAAAGGTCAGGTCGCTTTTGAAGAGAATGGAGAGCAGGTTCCCCTCCCGGCGGATCGTAGCTGCTTCGGAGGCTGCCAGAGCCGCCCGCATATCGCGTTCCTGGTTGTCCATCATCTTTCCGACTCCGGCGCCTGCCGCTCCCCCCAGGGCTGCGCCGATGGCGGCTCCCCAAAGTGTACCTTCGGTGTCTCCACCGATGACCTGCCCCAGCACCGCTCCCGCCACGGCGCCACCGGTGGACCCATAAAGGGTTCCCTGGCCGGTTTTGGTCTGGGGCATGCAGCCGGCCAGCAACAACGCGAGCGTGCACAAGCATAAAGCTATTTTTTTCATCATGATTCTCCTGTTATCCCAGCAGCGCCTCTTTCAAACGGGCATCGGCGGGATTGTTTCCCAGCCAGATGGACCATAAGGCCTGCATGAAGTCCTCACCCGGGATGATCCCCTGCTTCGTACCATTGATGGTGACCGTGGTACCCAGGGCCGGCTGATAGGTCAGTTCCACCCGGTCGCCTTTCACCATATCACGATTAAAAAAGCCGTTGAACTGGTTGATGCGGTCCTGCAGCAGGGAGAGCTTTTCCTGAGAATTGTTAAAAAAACCATCATTCCAGGCGGCGACAATCTTTTCCTGAGCAACCTTGCTGTGGACAAAAACCATGACAATCTGTTTGGCGGCATTGGTGGTGATTGCAACGGCGGCATCTGTGGTTTTTTTTGGCAGATAGAGACCGGTGACATAGACATTGAAAATCAGCTTTTTGCGCATGCCAATGCCGTTCAGGGTCAACTCCTGGCCTGTAACGGCAATCGTGTCAGCCAGGGTTACGCCCTTTAGCGATGCTGCCTCGACTGCTGAGCTAGCCAGTATGGAGCCGACGATAACAACCAGTAGTGTCCGAATCAGTTTTCCCATCATGCTTTCCCTCCTGTCAGTATGGCAACGTACATTCATGCCGGATTGGCATCCTTGCCTCTGCTTTTGTCATAATCAAATTTCTGCTGAACAGCAACGAAAAAAAGAGCAGGTTTTTTATGGAGCAAATTCGATTTTTACCGGTTGGGGGATGAGTCCCGCCTGGAATCCCCGGCGGAACAGCTCAGCCATCCCGGCTCTGGCTGCATCGGGAAATTCAAGGGTGTCCCGGTTGGCGTAGAGAGAAAGATAGCAATCCAGCAGCTGCCGATTATGCAGTGCACGGTCAGTGCGGGTTTCCCTGGCCAGCAGATACTCAATGACCTCCTCCCGGTGTTCCAGTGCATACCTGATGCTTTCCCGGAGCAGCTGAGAAATCCGGTTTATTTTTTCCATTCCCAGTCCCCTGCGGATGACATTTCCTCCCAGGGGCAGGGGGTAGCCGGTTTGTTCCCACCACCAGGCGCCTAAATCAAGAATTTTATAAAATCCCCGTTCGGCATAGGTCAGATTTCCTTCATGGATGACCACCGCGGCATCGACATCTCCTGATCTTAGGGCGGTAAAGGTCCGTTCAAAAGGGGTAATCGGGATAATGACCGGTTCAAACTCCGGGCAGGCAAGCTGAAAGACCAGTGCGGCCGTTGTGTCAAGGCCGGGAAGCGATATCTTCCGGCCGGCAAGCTTGTCAAGCGACCCCGGCTGGTTGGCCAGAACCAATGGGCCATAATTGACCCCGATACTGCCGCCATGGGGCAGGAGCAGGTAATGTTCGGTGAGATAGGCATAAGCATGGATGGAAACGGCGGTAATGTCGACTTGCTGCTGCCGCGCCATCTCGTTCAGGGTTTTGGTATCGTGCCGCAGATGCTCAAACGACATGGCGCCGGTATCGATTTTTCCTTCAAGCAGGGCATAGAACATGAACAAATCATCGGAGTCAACGCTGTAGGCAAGGGTGATAGGGGCGGCAGGCATGATTCCTCCAGTCAGAGTTTTGTTGATCAGGAAAAGTTCGGCAGCACCAGGTTCAGTATTCCCCCCACCGTCACCGCCGTACCCACCATAATCACGCTTGCCAGCAGCATGGCTTTTATCCCCAGTTCCCGCATCAGGACGGCAAAGGTGGCAATGCAGGGGAAATAGATGGAAAGGATTGTGGAGGCAATAATCAGCTGTTTGATGGACATTCCCAGTGGTTCCAGCATGCCGATTGCCACATCCTTGCGGAGAAAGCCGATGATCAGTGAGGAAACTGCTTCTTTGGGCAAGCCCATGATTTTAACGATTACCGGAGCCGTTAGGCTGGCAAGACCATCAATGACGCCGGAAAGAAAGAGGATGTTCACCAGCAGCACCCCAACCAGAACGAGAGGTATCGCTTCTGCCAGAAAACCACGGATTCTCATCCACAGTTTCTTCAGCAGAGTTCCTAGATGGGGAATATGATAGGAGGGAATTTCCAGAAAAATTTCCGGACTGTAGCCGGGGATCAGGGCATTCATCAGACTACCCATCACCAGGGCAACGAGGGCCAGGGTTCCATAGATAATGGCAACATAGGAGAGCCCATAGCGGCCCACCAGGCCGATAATCATGGCCGTCTGGGCCATGCAGGGAACGGAAATGGCCATCAGTGTACCGGCAATGAATTTTTCCCGCCGGCTTTCCAGCACCCGGGTGGCCATCGCCCCCGGGACATTGCATCCCAGCCCCAGAATCATGGGAATGATGGCAAACCCATGCAGACCGATTTTGTGCATGAAGGTGTCGATCAGAATGGCAAAACGGGGCAGGTAGCCGAAATCTTCCAAAAAGGATAAAATCAGATAAAAACTGAAGATATAGGGCAGCACCATGGCAATGGGAACATAGATTCCGGTGGTCAAAAGCCCCAGAGATTCAACGAAATCAGGTGAGGTGCCCAGCAGCAGATTGTGGATGAAGCCACTGGGAAAAGCGTAATTAACCACCTGGTAGATGAAGGGTCGGTAATAGGTTTCAAAAAAAGGATCAAAGACATGACTGATCAGATTCTCACCAATCAGGCGGATGAAGAAGAAGGTAAGAAAGATAACAATGGCTGCCAGCGGCAGACCGGTGAGCGGTTTGATGCTGACATCTTCCAGGCGTTCCAGCCAGGTATGGTGGCGATGGGTTACCCGCTGAACCTGCTTGATAATCATTCCCACCTGCTGCCAGAAATCGCCATCGCTGCACTGGGGGCACGGTCTGGAAACGGTGGCTTCCGGCAAACGGGAAATGAGGTTTTTAATTCCTTCAGCGGTAACTGCTACCGTTGGGATGACGGGAATCCCCAGCAGTCTTTCCAGGGCTTCGACGTCAATGTAAATTCCTTTATGCCGGGTTTCATCCCAGAGATTAAGGACCAGAACCATCGGCTTACCCTGGTCCATCAATTCAAGGGTAAAGCGCAGGTTGCGTTCAAGGTTGGTGGCATTGGCAACATTGATAATCAGGTCGCCGGCAGCCATCATGTCGACGGCAACCTCCTCCGCCTTGCAGGTGGGTTCCAGAGTGTAGGTGCCGGGCACATCAATAATATCCAGGCGTTTCCCTTCATGGAACATGAAGCCTTTGGTGTATTCAACGGTTGTGCCGGCATAGTTGGCAGTTACCACCCGGGCTCCGGTCAGCCGGTTGAAAACCACGCTCTTCCCGACATTGGGGTTGCCCATCAGGAGGATATTCATGCCATCGCGGAGTTCCATTAGAGAGGCTCCACCATGATCCGGGTGGCCATGCCATGGCCGATGGCCAGTTCCAGTTGATCAATTCTGACAACCACCGGTCCCCGGAAAGGGTTGTTGCTTATTTTTTTGACAATTCTACCCCGCAGAAGGCCAAGATTTTCCAGCTTTTTCGTCATTCCTGGGCCGCCGGTAAAATCAGTTACCCGCGCCTGTTTGCCGCTTTCAAGTTCTGCTAATGTCATGAGGTGTGATCTACTCCCTATTTCTTTCCAATACTTAACCTTATATGGCGTACCTAACAAATACCATATAACAGTCTGATAAAAATTATCAATTAAATTTTTTGAGGAATTTTTACAGGTCTGTTTCCATCCTGATAACAATGGCCCGATCAGCAATGACCGGCAGCGAAGCAATCTCTTTCAAGGCGTATTGTAAATCCCTTTCAAGGGCTTGGTGGGTTTGCATAACTATGGGTACGGTGCCACCGGCATCGTTTCTTCCTTTCTGTATAACAGAAGCAATGCTGATACGATGTTGCCCCAGAATGCCGGCAATTGATGAAAGGACACCAGGCTGATCATGGGCCGTAAAACGGAGATAATATTTGCAGCTGATCTCCTCAATGGGAAGGTAAGGCAAAGTTTTTATTGCCTGTGGCTGGCTGCCAAGAAATGGCACCCGCTGGCTGCTGGCAGGAAGAATGTTGCGGGCAATATCAATAACATCGGCGATCACCGCGCTGGCGGTCGGCAGCATACCGGCTCCCTGACCATAGTAAAGACTGGGGCCAAGCATGTCGGCGTCAATATAAACGGCATTGTAAACGCCGTCAATTTTGGCCAGCATGTGCTGTTGGGGGATCATGGTCGGATGGACGCGAGCCTCCACCTTGTTGTCATACGACTTGGCAATTGCCAGCAATTTAATCTTATAGCCGAATTCCTGGGCAAACTCCAGATCCACCGGCTGGACATTGGTTATCCCTTCAACGTGAATGCCGTCAACATTGATTGGTGTGCCAAATGCCAGTGCCGCCAGGATAGCCAGTTTATGGGCTGTGTCAATACCCTCGACATCGAACGTAGGATCTGCCTCGGCATAGCCCAATTCCTGGGCTTCGGCAAGAACATCGGTGTACGCTCGCCCTTCATCGGCCATTTTGGAGAGAATATAGTTGCAGGTACCGTTGAGAATGCCGCTTACCGAAATGATATGATTGGCAGGCAGCGACTCTCTCATGACCTTGATGATCGGAATACCACCGCCAACACTTGCTTCATAGTAGAAGTCAACTCCAGATGCCGCCGCAAGCTGGAAAAGTTCATCCCCATGTTTGGCCAGCAGTGCCTTGTTGGCGGTGACCACCTGCTTGCCGGCTGCCAGTGCCCGGCGGATAAAGGTTTTGGCCGGTTCATAGCCGCCAATCAGTTCAATGACGATGGCAATGTCCTTATTTTCCAGCACCTCACCAACATTGGTTGTCAGTACCCCGTCAGGAAAGGTAATGCCCCGATCGGTGACAATATCCAGGTCGGCAACTTTTACCAGTTCCAGCCGGGCGCCTAACCGGCCGGCAATAAGGTCAGCGTTATCCTTCAGTACGCGGGCGACACCCGTACCGATTGTTCCCAGGCCAATTAATCCGATGCCTATTGTTTTCATGGAGATACCATTCTTGATGCTTTCAACGCCATCTTCTTCATCGCGCTGCAACCTGAGCGGCAGGGCTCTCTTCTAACCCATTCTTCAGGCTTAGCTCGCCTTGAATCTGGAGCCGCTGCTGCACCATCGGCTTGTTAAGGGTTTTGCCAGTTAGTATGAAGCCATCAGAGTTTTGGTGAAAGACTATGAAAATTTTTGCAGCATCTGGCGGATCCCCCTGATTGCCTGCTTGGTACGGTGTTCATTTTCAACCAGGGCAAAACGAACATAGTCATCGCCATACTCGCCAAAGCCGATGCCCGGGGAAACCGCCACCTTAGCCTCCTGTATCATCAGCTTGGAAAATTCCAGTGAGCCCATACCCTTAAACTGTTCAGGAATTTTCCCCCAGACGAACATGGTTCCCAGTGGCTTGTTCACCGGCCAACCAATCCGCTGCAACCCGTCGCATAAGGTGTCACGACGTTTTTTATAGACCCCGACAATATCATCGACACAGCTTTGGTCACCGTTGAGAGCCGCAATGGCGGCAATCTGGATAGGCTGAAAAATCCCATAGTCGAGATAACTTTTAATTTTGGTCAGCGCCTGGACGATGCGCTGACTGCCAACGCAGAAGCCAACCCGCCAACCCGCCATGCTGTAGCTTTTGGAGAGGGAATAGAACTCAACCGCCACCTCTTTGGCCCCATCCACCTGCAGAATCGAGGGGGCTTTATAACCATCGTAGGTAAGATCGGCATAGGCAAAGTCATGGACGATGATCAGCCCATGCTCCCGGGCAAAATCAACCATCCGTTTGAAAAAATCGAGATCCACAACAGTGGTGGTCGGGTTGTGAGGGTAACTGATGATGACCATTTTAGGGCGCGGCCAGGTAAGCTTGGTGGCCATCAGCAGGTCGTCGAAGAAATCCCGGTCCGGGGCGATGGGGATGCTGCGCAGATCGCCGCCGGCAATAATAACGGAATAGGGATGTATCGGGTAGGTGGGGGAAGGCGCAAAGACCACATCACCGGTGTTGATGACCGCCAGTGCCAGGTGTGAAATGCCCTCCTTGGCACCGATGGTAACAACAATTTCCCGGTCGGGATCAAGCTCGATATCATAGCGGCGTTTATACCAGTTGCCCATTGCCAGCCGGAGTTTTTCAATGCCTTTGGAGGCTGAATAGCGATGGTTTTTCGGATTGTAAATGGCTTCAGCAAGCTTGTCGACAATGTGTTGCGGGGTCGGCAGATCAGGGTTCCCCATGCCCAGGTCAACAATATCCTCACCACGATGGCGAGCGTCCATCTTAAGTTCATTGACAATGCTGAACACATAGGGTGGCAGCCGTTTGATGCGGCTAAATTCTTCCATGATAGGACTCCTGTTTAAGTAAACGCTCTGCTTGGCTAAAAGTAAGCTTCAACTACCATATTTCTCAACAGTTTTCAATGCCAACAACGAATAGCAACCGGCTTTTTCTTCGCCCTTTAGCTGACTAAGCAGAAGTTGGCAACAAAAAACATGCTGCTTGCTTGGGATGCAATCCCTTGTCAAGCAAATTCTGTGTGTTTGAAGCCGTCAAAGGCTGGAAGCCGGATCCATTTTTTGCTATCGGTAGATGCCGCAGGGCGGGAAAACCGGTTCTTGGGGATAAGAAACCCCTGGTTTGGCTCGAGGTGCTTAAGTCTGTAGAGGTGGCAAACACTCAGCGCCGGGGATAGGTTTGCTGAAAACTGCAGGGAATGGCAGGAAAAAGGCGCCCTGGCCTTGGAAGCTGAAAAGTAACCATTGCCAGGATAAATTCTAGTGTGTTAACAGGCTTTGGATTGTTTGAGCCATCAGGTTGATTTTACATGGTTTGGGCAGCACGGCCTTAAAACCATAATCGGCGTAGTTTGCCATGACCGGATCATCACAATAGCCACTGGTTGAAATGCCGTTCACCTCGGGGTCCAGTTTATGCAATGCCGCCATGGTTTCAACTCCGCCCATGCCACCCGGGACAGTCAAATCCATAATCACCACCTGATAGGGATCACCGGTGGCCATCGCCTGGCGGTAAAGGGTAACAGTTTCCTCTCCATCCGCTGCCGTATCAACGTTATAGCCTAAAAAATTCAGCAGCTCGGCAGTTGTTTTACGAATCATCTCCTCATCATCCATTACCAGAATCCTGCCAGAGCCGGAAATGAAGGTTTCCTCAAGGGGGTCAACTGGGGATTGAGTTTGCCGGCAGACGGCCGGCAGATACACCTGGAATGTTGCTCCAGCCCCCATGTCAGACTGAACCGTAATATGCCCCTGGTGTTTGTGGATAATGGCATGGGAAGTGGAAAGTCCCAGGCCGATACCTTGCTCCTTGGTGGTGAAGTAGGGGTCGAAAATCTTCTGCTGGATGTCACGGGGAATACCTTGCCCCTGATCAGCGATAGAAATGCAGACATAGCTGCCGGCAGCAAGAGGAACGGGATCATCCTCCGAGATGGTAATGTTCTGACAGGAGACCTTGATTTGACCTCCATCCGGCATTGCCTGGTCACTGTTGATAACCAGATTCTGGATCACCTGATCTATCTGGCCGGGGTCAGCCTTCACCTGCCATAGATTGTCCGGGATGGAGAATACGCTCTCGACGTTGGAGCCTGAGAGGGAAAACCGCACTGAATCATGGAGCAATCTGGCGATGGTCACATCCTGCACCACCGGCATCCCGCCTTTGGAGAAGGTTAGTAATTGCTGGGTCAAATGTTGCGCCCGGACGACGGCCTTTTCGGTTTCCAGCAGACGTCCGTTGGCCTTATTGTCAGCTGGCAGGTCAAAACGGGCCAACGTAATGTTGCTGAGGATGCCGGCCAGCAGATTGTTGAAATCGTGTGCTATGCCGCCAGCCAGGATGCCAACCGATTCCAGTTTCTGGGTCCGGCTCATTTCCAGTTCCAGGCGGCGCTGGATGGTGACATCGCGCAAAATAGCTCGAAAGGCCACCGGTTTGCCATCTGCCATCTGGCAGCTGGCGCTGCCCTCCACCTCAACCAGAGCCCCGTCTTTAGTTTGCATCACCGTACTTATGTGGTCCTGGCCGCTGCCGTTCAGGATAGCTCTGAATTGACGGCGGGCCGTATACTTCTCCTGGGGAGCAATAATATCCTGGATGGCAAGGGCATAGAGCTCATCCTGCCCATATCTCAAAGCATTGCAGCAGGCTTGGTTGACATATTGTATCTGTCCGTCGAAACTGACAATCAGAATCAGATTGGTGGTGTTTTCAAAAAGGTTTCTCAGCCGTTCTTCACTTTCCCGCAGTGCCGCTTCGGAACGGAGCCGTTCGGTGATATCGGTAAAAACAGTTACCACACAGCTTACGTTGCCGTTATTATCCAAAATTGGGGTGGCAACCAAATCATACTGATGATTCTGCAAAGACAGATTCTTTCTGGAGCATCTGCTGCCGCTGGATGTTGCCCGGCTGATCAGGCAGCTGTCAGGCTCGCAGGGATGGTGACAAATAGCGTCATAACAGGTTTGGCCGATAACGTCACCTTGCCCCTGGAAAAGTTGTTTGGCAGCCTGACTGTTATAGGTGAGAATGCGATACTGGGCATCAACCAGAACGATGCCCACGGAAGCGGAGTCGAAAATGGCCTGCAGCTCATCATGGGTTTCCTGCAGTTTGTCGTTCGTCACCCGGAGGTGATCAAGAATCTGGGTAAAGGCATCGCTGACAATGCCTATGGGGTCGAGCTCAATGAGGGTGTCATCGTCAAGCTCTTCCGGCTTTAGCGGTATGGTGCCAACGACGCCAAGCAGTTGATTGACCTTGTCACGAATGTAGAGCAGCGACTGATGATGTTTTGTTTTCAGGACGGCGTTCTGGTGACGAAGCTGCTCAATTTCTGTCATCATTGCCTGGCGGTCTTCCTGATTCATTTTAAAGTAATGCATAATCCTTGATTATTGAAGATGCAATGATCTGTTGGTTGCTGAGTCAGACGGGTTGCCCTGTTACCGTTATGACATAGTAACTGCCTTCTTTGGCAACGGAAACGTTATAACCCATATTGATCAAGGCTTCGGGAATGGTTGTCGTGGCATCCCGGTTGTCGGTCAGCAGGATCAGATGTTGGCGGCCTGCTTTAATCTCCTGTTGCCGCTTGTTGACCTCCCGCAGGGCAACAAGCAGTGAAGAGGGGCATATCTGGCCGCGAATGTCAAATTGTGGATTTTCAGACTGATCAAACGTCATGGTAATGCTTTTCCCGCAGATTGATTTTAGAGAACATTACGAATCATCCCATCGATGGATATCAAGAATTCATAACCAGAATGGTCAGCAAACGACTGCCAAGCCAAGCACCGGGAAGCAGGGCGACCAGAAATACCATGCTTTGCAGACCGAAAATCGGTAGACCACCCATCAGATGCCAGACGTTGCAGGCCGGCGTCATGCGGGATGCCAGAGCCATGATGATCCCCCCGATAAGAACACTGGCATATTGGCGCCGGGGTGCCCGCCAGTAGATTTTGAATTCACCGTTTAGTATGGCTGACAGGGCAGAACCCAGGATAATCCCAATGATTACCGGACCCTGAATGTAGGCGATTGCATCAATCCTGGGGGCGGCGCCACCCTGCAGATGCAAGCCAAGCCACGGCAAGGTGACATTCAGGGGGACTGCTTGGAAATAGCTCAGTGATTCGAGATGCCGAGGCCAGAAAAAATGTTCTCCATAAGCGGCAAGCTTGGCATAGGTGGTTGTAATGCCCAATGGCATGCCGACGATAATGTAGCTGAATAGATTGATAATTGCCAGCCCCAATGCGGCCTTCCACGGCTGCAGGTAATTATTCGCATAAGCGGTTCGCTGCCAGAGGTTTTGTTGCTGCCAGCGATGGAACAGCCAGAGCGAGAATCCGCCAATGGGAAGAATCAGCCAGCCGGGAGCGAGCTGGAGAAGGTGGGGAAGAGTGATAATCCCGGGAAAAAAGGTTGTTTTCTTAACGAAAGTACTCCAAAACGGATGGATTTCAGCGTACAAGCCACTGCCGAAAATCAAACCGATGAAAGCCACCAGGCTGAGAATGCTGCCGGCTCCCATTTTGTAAAGTGTACCAACGACACAGCCGCCGGCCAGGACCATGCCGACCCCAAAGATGAAACCGCCGATAAGTGTTGCTACCGACAGTGCACCCAATAGTGGAAATGGATGAGATGGCAGCAGACCAAGAAGGTGTGCCATTTCAAAAAGCACCATTGAGGTGACAACCAGCAGGAGGAGAATGCGGATTAAAAACCATGAGCGGAACAGAAAAAGATCACGAAACGTGGCGACCAGGCAGAAATCTGAGCGGTGCATCAGAAAACCACTGGCCAGGCCAAGAATCAGGCAGGTCCCGGCAATAATAAAAACTGACAGCATGGATTAATCCTTAATGACCGTTGCATTGTTCTATTTTTAACATAACTATCGGCATGCTGGTAAATATCTTGAGAATAATCATTCAGCATCATGCATAAAAAAATACAACGCGGCAGCCAACGACAAGGGCAACGGTCTTGCATGACATCACACCGTATGTGGCAGCATGTGATGCCGTGACTTACTGGAAAAGCGCTGGGCTGGCGAGGTGCTCTTGCGGATGACCCAACAAGGTGCCAACGGCACGGGGATTCTTTTTTATTGTCAATATTTGGGGTGATATGGTAACGATACAGGAAGCTGGCTGCAGGATGACCGCCTTGCGAAAAGGAGATGGAGATGACGGACCAAGATACTGCCACGGTTGAAACCGGCGAACCGGAAAAGAAGCCCTCGTCCCGGGGATGGATTGTGTTTCTTTCGCTGATCGTTCTTTTTGTGCTGCTGTTCCTTTTTTTCTGGACTTCAAGGTTCAGTTGTCAGATCAGCCAGCTGTCTGCTGAGCTGCATGCTCTCAAGGCCAGCAACCACCGTCTGACTCAGGTGGAAGATATGGTTGGTAAAATGGAGTTGGAAAACCGCCTGCAGACCATCGAACGTTCACTTGGCGACATATCCCGCTTGGCAGGGTTTTTCAAGCATACAGATGCTAAAAAAGCAGCTGAACTGCAGACGGTGGTTTCCTCGCTGGAAAGCGAGAAGGAACTGCTGCAAAAACAATTGGAAAATTTTCAGCAGGCCTTGGACAGACAGCCGGAAGCAGGGGGAAGCATCCCCCGTTTTCAGGCAATGCCGGAAAATGCGGCTGCCGGAGAGATGGACAGCGTCATTGAAAAACCTTCCAGCTGGTGGGAGAAAATTGTCATGTTTCGCCTCTTCCAGGGTCGTTAAAGGTAGGGAGCGTGAGCAAGCCGCAGCATCCAGATGCTGAAACAGAGATAATTTTCGGCATTAATGCCGTCAATGAACTCCTGCAGTCAGGGAATCGGGATGTTGAGGTTTTCTATTGTGAAGAGTCAGCCGGCAAGCGGATAAAGGTCCTTGAATCCCTGGCCAGGCGACAGGGCCTTCTGATCAAACATCTTCCCAAAGCGGCTCTCAGCCGGCTGGCAGGAGTTGACCGCCATCAAGGGGTGGCAGTCAGTGTCGCCCAGTTCAATTATTCTCCCCTCGCTGCTCTCTTGCCTTCCGCAGCTGTTCAACGTCACCCATTACCGGCGATTCTGGCCCTAGATGGGGTTACCGATCCCCAGAATCTTGGAGCCATCCTGCGCACCGCTGCGGCTGCCGGGGTAGCCGGGGTTATCATTCCTGAACGGCGAGCTGCCGGCATCACGCCGGTGGTGGCCAGGATTGCTTCAGGAGGGCTTGAGTATGTGAAAATCTGCCGGGTCACCAATCTGGTGACGGCCCTGCAGCAATGTCGAGAACAGGGCTACTGGATAGCGGGTACGGTGACGGCAGCCGAAGGTTTGTCCGTGTACCAGGCAGATCTGTGCCGGCCACTGGTTATTGTTGTCGGTTCCGAAGCCAAGGGTATGCGGCCGCTGGTCCGCAGGACCTGCGATCTGCTGTTGACCATTCCACTGCGGACGTCAATCGAATCTCTCAATGTTTCGGCTGCTACGGCGGTGGTTCTTTTTGAGATGCTTCGCCAACAGGAGATGGCGGCCGTAGGCCGTTAGCCCGACAGCAGCTGCATCAGGTAGGGAGCGAAAACCAGCACGCCGATAATGGCCGCGCCGATTGCCGCAATCAGTACTGCGCCGGCGGCCAGATCTTTAATGACGGCAATTCGTGGATCCGGTTTGGTGCTCACCATATCGGCCAGATGCTCGATGGCCGTATTCATGGCCTCAGCCGACCAGACCATGCTGGTGGCAATGGCCACCAACGCCCATTCAAGGGATGTCAGGGGCAGGAATATACTGACGGCCAGGACCGCTGCGGTGGCCATTGCGTGTAGGCGGGCGTTGATTTCAGTCCGGAACAGAAATTTAATTCCTTTGGCCGCCCAGAGGATACTCTGCAGACGGCCATGACCGATCCCATGCGGTTTCTCTTTGGTAAAGCGTGGCATCATAGTAGCCGGCCCAGTTTTGCTTCTCATGCACTGCCGGGGACAGTACTCCAGAAATGATTCCGCTTCCAGGTAAGCACATTACCATGAAACGGGCATTTCACCGTTACCTCCTCATCGGTAACGGCAATCACATCCCAATCTTCATTTTTCCCATTTCTCTGGCGGACGATACGCTGACCTACGGTGAAGGGATAGGGTGTGAAGACGATTGCATGGCTATTCATGGTTTCTCCTGCAGGCTGATTTGGTTTATTATTTATCTAATCTAATCCCTGGAAAAAGAGAGTGCAAGGAATAATTGCTGTGTCTTGCGGGATGGTTTCCTGGCCAGCTAAGGGGCTCTGCCGGAATATGGCTGGCAACCGGTAGCAATCTTCCAGTGAAAGTCGGAAAAAATGGGCAAACAGGGAAAAAATCCACGAAACGACAATCGTTTATCCCGGATCAGTATCGTGCTGGTCAAGCCGAAACTCGATGAGAATGTCGGGGCAGTGGCTCGGGCGATGAAAAACTTTACGGCCGGCAACCTGATTCTGGTTGCTCCCCAGTGCGATCACCTTACCGAAGCAGCGCGACGCCGCTCCTGTGATGCGGAAGAAATTCTTGAACAGGCTTGCTGTTTTACTGATCTGGCTGAGGCGCTGGCTCCCTTTCCCATGGTGGTCGGGACCACCGCCCGCCTGGGCAAATACTGCCAACCGGTTTATACTCCGGCCGATATGGCGGCAAAAATAGCTGACCTTGGTGCTCAGATTCCGGTAGCACTGGTTTTTGGCCGGGAGGATTTTGGCATGGACCGGGAAACCAGACGCCAATGTCACTACCTGAGTTCGATTCCGGTTAACCCTGCCTTTGCCTCTCTCAATCTGTCCCAGTCGGTGCTGCTCTACTGCTATGAACTGTTTCGCGAACATGGAGGCGGTCTTGCCACCCTGCCGGCCCGGGATTATGCCACCCATGCTGAGTTGGAAGGCATGTATGGCCACCTGCGTGGCACCCTCCTCGACAACCATTTTTTTGATGATGAAAATCCCGACCACCTGATGGAATATCTGCGGCGGTTATTTGGCCGGGTACAGATGAGCCGGCGGGAAGTGAACATGATCCGGGGGATCATGCACCTGATCGACAAGATGAACAAAAGGGTTGACGGGGATTAATGAGCCTTGCGCGTCAGTTCTTCCATGGCTGATTCAAGGCCTTCCAGGGAAAGGTGATGCATGGGAAAGGTTTTGGCAATGGCACTGACGGTGGGGTGCCCCCAGTAGCGGGGGGAGGTGGGGTTCAACCAGATAACATTGCGAAAATGGCTGGCAATCCGTTCCAGCCAGACAATACCGGCTGTTTCATTGCGGTCGTAGTAATCGATGATGCCGTTTTCCATAAACAGCTCATAGGGTGCCATGCTGGCGTCACCGACGATAATGACCTTGTGGGCGCTGTCGAGGTTTTTCAGCAGATGGGCTGTTGCAATCCGCTCTCCACTTACCATCCCTGTACGCAGATAATCGTAGATGCAGTTATGAAAATAGTAATAGGTGAAACTCTTAAAATGGTTCACTGAGTTGGCGGCGGAAAACAGCCGGTTTACCAGTTTTGCATAAGGCAGCATGGAACCACCGGCATCCATCAGCAGCAGCAGTTTGACATCATTTTTCCGCTCCGGGTGGTAGACCAGCTCAATCTCGCCGGCATTTTTACATGTCTGGTCAATGCTTTCATCAATATCCAGTTCCAGCCGGGTGCCGGTACGCCGCAAATGTCGCAGTTTCTTCAGCGCCACCTTGATCTGGCGGACGTCAAGGGTGAGATCCTTACGATAGTTGCGAAATTTCCGTTCCGTGGCGATTTTAACCGCACTCAGGTTATTGCTTTCACCGCCAACCCGGATGCCGCCGGGATGAACGCCGCCATGACCGAACGGAGAGGTGCCGCCGGTGCCGATCCAGCGGTTGCCGCCATGGTGGGCTTCCTGCTGTTCCGCCATCCGCTCCTTAAACATCTTCTGCAGGGTTTCCCAATCATGTTGAGGCAGGGCCGACAGGTCAACGGAATCCCGATGCCGTTTGAGTGTTTCTTCGCTGAGCCATTGGAGCAGTTCATCGAAGAGTGCTTCAGGCACCTCTAGACCGG
Source organism: Candidatus Anaeroferrophillus wilburensis (assembly GCA_016934315.1). Lineage (NCBI taxonomy): Bacteria > Deltaproteobacteria > Candidatus Anaeroferrophillales > Candidatus Anaeroferrophillacea > Candidatus Anaeroferrophillus > Candidatus Anaeroferrophillus wilburensis. The sequence goes on from JAFGSY010000030.1 coordinate 18,098, forward strand.
TAAAATACTCCCGGAAAGCCAGATCGTACTGATCATAATAATTTTCCGATTTGACCAGCAGCGAACGGGCAAGATAGTAAAAGGTAACCAGGCTGTTACCGCCAAAACCCTCCTCCATAGCCTGGAGGAGGACCAGCCATTCAGTCAGGGTCACCGGCACCTTATGTGCTTTTAAGGTGTAAAAAAATGGGGTAAACATCGATCTTGACGATTATCTCAACGGAAATAGGTGGGCCGCCTGGTAGTGCGGGATGTTCCCAGGTTGGCAACCTGGTCGTAGTCCTGTTCATTCTTCAATAAAGCGCCGAGGAACGGCAGTTTGGGGCCGATATCTCCGGGGCTGGTACCGGATGCCACCAATGCCTTGATCCAGTCAATCAGCTCACTGGTGGATGGCTTTTTCCGCAGATCATCCAGCTGACGCAGCTGAAAAAAGGCCTGCACGGCGGTTGACATGATTTTTTTATTGAGATCGGGAAAATGTACTCTGACAATATCCTCCATGAAGTCTGCTTCGGGAAATTGAATGTAATGGAAAACACAGCGCCGTAAAAAAGCATCGGGGAGTTCTTTTTCCGAGTTGCTGGTGATCACCATGACCGGCCGGTGGAGGGCGGCAATGGTTTCGTCGGTTTCAGGAATATAAAATTTCATTTCATCAAGTTCACTGAGAAGATCATTGGGGAACTCAATATCCGCCTTGTCAATTTCATCAATCAGCAACACCACTTGCCGGCTGGCGGTAAAAGCCTGCCCCAATTTGCCGAGCTTGATATAGCGTTTGATATCGGAGATGTCATGGTCGCCAAAACGGGCATCATTAAGGCGTTGGACGGTATCATAGATGTAAAGGCCATCCTGGGCTTTGGTGGTTGATTTTACGGTCCAGGTCAGCAACTCTGTTTTTAACCCTGCGGCGATGCTTGAAGCCAGCAATGTTTTGCCGGTTCCCGGTTCTCCCTTGATAAGCAGCGGTCTTCCCAGGGCGATGGCAACATTGACATCATTTTGCAGTGCCTCGGAGGCAATATAACTGCTGGTGCCGCCATATCTCTTAAAACGCTCCATTCCCACCTCTTTTTTCCTGATTGAATCAATCCTGTTGAAATCGTTACTTTTTCCTTGCACCTTCGAGCTTATTTTGGATACTATCATAGGCTGTGGAGCACTGTAAAGGCAATTAGTGCTCGTCGTCGGGCCAGAACAGTATCGATTGAAGTCAGCTCTTGGCATTCAGGAACAGTTTCAACCTCTTGTTATCAAGTGCTTTTTTTCAGAGCTGCAGGGCAGCTGGTCTCCAGTTTTCCGGAGTCGGCAACTAAAGGGGAATGCAGGGGGAAGGACGAAGCGATGAGTAAACAGGCGGCGAATGTTCAGGATCAGTTTCTCAACCGGGTGCGGCGGGAGCGCGTTCGGGTTGCCATTCAGCTGGTGAGCGGCAATGTCAATGAAGGGATCATCACAAGCTTTGATAATTTTTCCCTTATTCTCAATGATGGCTATGCCAGCCATCTGATTTATAAGCACGCTATTGCCATGGTTTCACCGCTGGGTGACGTGAGCGGGGCATTAAAAAATTTTGGGGCTGAAGCAGGCCTTGATGAATGAGCCGGATCTAATGCAGGGGTTTGCTGAACGGCAGCAGATGTTTTTGGATTATCTTGCCATGGAGCGGGGATTATCGCCAAGGACCATTCAGTCCTACAAGGGTGACCTGGACCATTTCAAGGCGTTTGTCGACCGGCTGTCGTTGGCATCCCTGGCTGATCTGACATCCGAGCAGTTGATGGAATATCAGTTTATGCTGCAGCAGGTCTATGCCCTGCGCAGCATCAGACGAAAGCTTTCAAGCCTGAAAATGTTTTTTCGTTTTCTGGTGGGGCGGCAGTTTATTGCCAGCAATCCGCTGATCCATCTGGAGATGCCCCGCCTGGACAAAAAGTTGCCGCCGGTAGTTTCTTTTGAGGAAATACGGCAGCTGCTGGCTGCTCCCGATCTGGCTACGGTTCTTGGCCAGCGTGACCGGGTGATGCTGGAAGTTCTGTATGGTACCGGAATGCGCGTCTCTGAACTGGTTTCTCTGCACTTGCTGCAATTGAATTTCAACCTGGGGGTGGTCAGTGTCATCGGCAAAGGGAACAAGGAGCGGCTGATTCCTCTTCCTTTCGGCGTTTTGGGGCGGCTCATGGAGTATCTCCAGGCTGTCAGGCCGCAACTGCTTAAACAGCGGCATAGTGACTACCTGTTTTTGAACCGCTCAGGCCGACCCCTTAGCCGTGAAGGTTTCTGGAAGAACATTACCCGCTATGCCAGGAAGGCCGGTATTCGCCGGAAAGTATATCCCCACCTGCTGCGCCATGCCTTTGCCACCCATATGCTGGCCGGAGGAGCTGATTTGCGGGTGGTGCAGAGCCTGCTTGGTCATGCGGATCTATCAACAACCCAGATCTATACCCAAGTGGACAGCCGACGATTGTTGCAGGTCTATCGGCAGTTTCATCCTCGGGAACAATAAGGGAAAGGGATGCGGTAGATGGATGTTATCATCACCCACCTCAATGCTGATTTTGACGGCCTGGCCTCAATGCTGGCCGCACGTTTGCTCTATCCTGATGCGGTGATGGTTTTTCCCGGCAGTCAGGAAAAAAGTATCCGTAACTTTTTTCTTCATTCATGCACCTACGCCTATCCCTTCAAAAGCCTGAAAGAGGTTGATCTTTCCCAGGTAACCCGCCTGATTATTGTTGATACCCGCCAGCGGGAAAGAATCGGTGCTTTTATTGACCTGCTGGACAAACCAGGCATGGAAATATGCCTCTATGATCATCATCCGGACAGTCCCGGTGATATCCAGGCAACCCAGGAAGAGATTGTCGCCCCGGTGGGGGCAACGGTAACCGTGATGGTTGAAAAGTTACAGGCTGATCATGTTCCTATCCCTGCCGACCAGGCAACCATGATGATGATCGGCATTTATGAAGACACCGGTTCCCTGACCTACAACTCCACCACAGTCCGCGATTTTCAGGCTGCCGCTTTTCTGCTCCAGCAGGGAGGTAATCTGCAACTGGCGGCTGATGTCATCAATGCCACCCTGGACCGCGCCCAGGTTTCACTGCTTAATGATCTGCTGCTGTCATCCAGCGAAGTAATCGTGCGAGGTCAGCGGGTGATTATCGCTGAAGCCAGCCGGGAAAAATATATCCCTGAAGTGGCACTGATCGTTCACCGTTTGCGTGATATGGAAAAAATGGCAGTTCTTTTTGCCCTCATCAGGATGGAAGGGAAAATTTATCTTATTGCCCGCAGCCGCAATCAGCACGTTAACGTCGGCCAGGTCCTGGAGCATTTTGGTGGCGGTGGTCATCAGTCTGCAGCAGCAGCCGTAACCCGGGAACTGACCCTGGTCCAGTGTCGCGAGCAGCTGCTGGCGGCCCTGGACGCAGAAGTTGAGCCATCGCTGGTGGCCGCCGATCTCATGACTTCACCGGTTATGACGGTGTCTGACAATGCGACGCTGGCCGATGCGGCCCTCCTGCTGACCAAATATAACATCAATGTCCTGCCGGTGGTGGTTGGCGAGTCAAAAAAGCTCTGCGGCATTATTACCCGCCAAGTGGTGGAAAAAGGGGTTTTTCACGGGTTGCAGGAGGTGCCCATCCGGGAGTATATGACCACCGAATTTCAACCGGTTGACCGGAGTGCCGATTTATTGCGGATTCAGGAACTGATTGTGGAGCGCAACCAGAAATTTCTGCCGGTGGTGGACCGGGAAAATCAAGTGATCGGTGCCATTACCCGTAAGGACCTGCTGCGGACCCTCCATGAGCAGGTGGTCAAGGAGGGGCAGCTTCTCAATGGCGCCGGCGAAGGCCGGCTGAGGGTAAAAAACGTCACCTCCCTGTTGCGAGAGCAGTTCCCGGCCGCGATTATTGAAATACTGCATCAGGTTGGTGACCTGGCAGATGAGATGCAGCTACCGGTTTTTCTGGTGGGGGGTGTAGTCCGTGACCTGCTCATGCGGCAGAAAAATCTTGATATCGATATTGTTGTTGAAGGGGATGGCATTGCCCTTGCCCGTGCCTTTGCCAGGCTGTATCGTTGCCGTTGCCATGTTCATGCGACCTTCAGGACAGCTGTTATTGTTTTTCCCGATGGGTTTAAAATTGACGTTGCCAGCACCAGGATGGAGTATTATGATACGCCTGCCAGTCTGCCAAAAACATCAGAAAGTTCATTAAAGGTAGATCTCTATAGGCGTGATTTTACAATCAATACCATGGTTGTCAGTCTGAACCGCAAACGCTTTGGCGAACTGAGGGATTATTTTGGTGCTTTTCGGGATTTGAAAGAGAGAACGATCAGGGTTTTGCATAACCTGAGTTTTGTTGAAGACCCCACCAGGGTCTTCCGGGCGGTTCGTTTTGAACAAAAATTTGGCTTTGCCATCGGCCGCCAGACAGAACATCTGATTGCCAATGCCATAAAAATGGGGTTTATCACCAAGCTGTCAGGGATCAGAATCGTTGGCGAACTGAAGCTGATCTGCAGTGAGGCAAATCCACTGCCTATTTTTCGCCGGCTGCATTATTTTGACCTGTGGTCACAAGTATTTCCCGGCATTGATATTGAAGCCGCTCTGGAGAAGATCGTTCCCTCAGTCCGTGATGTCCTTTCCTGGTATGAATACCTGTTTCTAGAACAGAAAGTCGAAAACTGGCAGGTGTATCTGCTGGCTATCCTCAACGGGGTTGCAGCCGATCAGGCGGCCGTGCAGGTTGCCCGCCTCAACCTTCAGCAGACGGTTGCCTATCAGTTTCTGCAGGCCAGGGAACAGGGTATCAGGGCTGCAAAGCAGTTAACCAAGGAGTTCCATCAACGAAGGATGGTCAGTAACTCGCTGGTGGCTGGTTTGCTTAAGCCGCTGCCGCTGGAAGTGATTCTCTATGTGTTAGCCGGTCATGAGCAGCGGGAAATTCAGCGGCTTATCTCAACCTATATTACCACCTTGCAGTTTATCAGTCCCCAGGTAACCGGCCATGATCTTATTGCCATGGGGCTGGTTCCCGGGGTGCATTTCAAGGTGATTCTGGAGAGGCTCCGGGACGCCCGCCTGGATGGTCAGGTGCAAGATCGCGATGACGAGGTCGCCCTGGTGCATAGGTGGTTGGCTGATGAAGAAATAATCAATCAAGAGGGCCTGGTAACAACCGGCAAAACGCCTCGAAAACCGGATGGCACCGTCAAGGCTCCCGATTCGAAACAGGCAGAGTTTGAGTGAGGCGTAACATGCCCAAGGTTGGAGCGTAACTTCCAGCAATCATGGCGCAGCAATAAATAGAGGGAGCGCCACGCGGACGGTCAGCAGGAGCAAAAACCGTGAAAGAAGAAATTTCCTGTCCCCGTTGCCGGTATTCATGGTCAGTGTATAAAAATCCGGTACCAACAGTGGATATTATTATCCGCTACCAGCAGGGGATTGTCCTCATTGAGCGGCAACATTACCCTTTTGGTTGGGCAATCCCCGGTGGTTTTGTTGACTACGGTGAGTCCCTGGAGGCGGCGGCGGTCAGGGAGGCAAAAGAGGAGACCTCGCTGGATGTGGTTCTGGAAGGGCAGTTTCACTGCTACTCGGACCCTCAACGGGACCCCAGACAACATACCATCAGCACGGTTTTTATTGGCCGGGGATATGGCGTGCTCCAAGCAGCGGATGATGCCGTCGCTGCTCAGGTCTTCGGTCAGCATATCCTGCCCGTGCCCCTGGCGTTTGACCATGGCACGATTATCCATGACTATTTTGCCAGCCGGTGGGCGGCCGGCTAAGGCAGCGGTAAACATCACCGTGGAGGCCATCGGCTGGATGGATGAGGTCAGCAGTTAGTCCTCAAGCCGGTCGACAAATTCCTGCAGTCGTTTCATGCCGGTTTTGATGTTTTCCAGCGATGTGGCGTACGACAGCCGAAGATAGCCGGGGGCACCGAATGCTTCTCCCGGAACAGCGGCAATTCTCGCCTCATCAATGAGCAGATCGCACAGGTCCAGGGACGACGTGATGGCGCGCCCGGCGGACGTTCTGCCGATCAGGTCTTCGACCCGGGGAAAGACATAAAAGGCGCCCGCCGGGTTGAAACAGCTGATGCCGGGAATCGCATTCAGCGTTGCCACAATGTAGTCGCGCCGCTCATTGAAAGCCGGCAGGACGCGGGCAATGAAGTCCTGGGGACCGTCATACGCTTCCAGGGCCGCTTTCTGGGCGATGGAGGTGGGGTTGGAAGTGCTCTGGCTCTGAATTTTGGTCATTGCGGCCACCAGGGGGGCCGGGGCGGCAGCGAAACCGATCCGCCAGCCGGTCATGGCGTAGCTTTTGGAAACCCCGTTGAGAATGATGGTCCGCTCTTTCATCTGCGGTCCCACCTCAGCAATGCTCCGCTGGTTGAAGCCGTCATAGACGATGTGCTCATAAATTTCGTCAGAGATAACGAGGATATCATTTTTGACAATTACCGCGGCCAGTTCCTGCAGCTCCTCCCATGAGTAGGCTGAACCGGTGGGGTTGGAGGGGGAATTGATCACCACTGCCCTGGTTTTGGTGGAAATGTGCTGCTGCAACTGTGCCGGCGTTATTTTGAAGCCGTCTGCCTCGGTCGTCGGAATAATCACCGCTGAACCACCGGCCAGCTGAACCATGGGTGGGTAGGAAACCCAGTAGGGGGCGGGGACAATCACTTCATCTCCCGGGTCAAGCATAGCTTGGGCAAGATTGTAAAAAGAATGTTTGCCGCCGCAGGAAACAATAATTTCATCACTCTGATAGGTCAGTCGATTTTCCCGCGCCAGCTTCCTGCAGATGGCTTCCTTAAGCTCCGGGATGCCGGGTACCGCGGTGTAGCGGGTGAACCCGCTCCGGATTGCCTCTATTCCAGCCGCTTTGACATTGTCAGGGGTATCAAAATCAGGTTCACCAGCACCAAAATTTATCACATCAATGCCGGCAGCTTGGAGAGCTTTGGCTTTTGCTGAAATGGCCAGCGTGGGTGAGGGCTTGATTTGTTGAACCCGGGATGCCAGTTTGATCATGGCGCAGCTCCTTGATGTACTCATGCTGAAAGATGGTGAACAAGACCCATTCGTCCCCTATACCATGCTCCGAAAAGCAAGTGCAATGGTAAATTGCAGTTGCTTTTAAGGATTAACTGCGATATGCATCGCCCTCGTCACCATCGACCGACAGGAGAATGACTGATGATCATCACCGACATGACGATGAACGATTTTGCCGCCGGCCTGGAGCAGAGCAGGACGGTGTTTATTCCTTTTGGATCAACCGAAGAGCATGGTTTTCATCTGCCGCTGGCCACCGATACGTTCCAGGTTTATGAAGTCCTGAAACGGGTGGTGGAACGGATTGCGGTGTTTGTGGCACCGCCGGTTCACTATGGTGTCTGCCGCAGTACTGCCAATCATTCGGGGACCATCGGCATTTCTGCCGATACCCTGCGATCCCTGGTCAAGGATCTGGTGGGCTCCTTCTACCGTCAAGGTCTGCGGTCGTTTATTCTTATTTCAGGCCATGCTGGCAAAACCCACATGAGTGCCCTGGTGGAGGTCGGCGAACTCCTCCTGGAACTGTACGGGGATATCAAAATTGCCGTTATCTGCGAGTATGACCTGGCCCGGGAAGTATGCCGGGAAGAGGTGGAAACTGCTGATGATTCCCATGCCGGTGAGATAGAAACATCACGGATACTGCATTCAAGTCCGGAACTGGTTTACGGAACAAGCCCCGCGGAATATCCTGATTTCCCCCGATTCATGCTGGTGCGCAACAAGCAGTCCTATTGGAAAAATGGGGTTTGGGGAGATCCCGGCAAGGCAACCCGGGAAAAAGGCAAGCGGTACTACCAACTGGTGGCCGACCGGTTGGTGGCCTTTGTCCAGGAGATGGAACAGTTCAAGGAGCGGCATTGATGCGGTTGTTTGATAGTCACAGTCATATCAACATGGATGCCTTCGCCGATGATTTGGATGATTTGCTGGCACGGTCTTTTGCGGCCGGCATGGCGGGCATAGTCGCTATCGGAACCACGGTCGCTGATTCAATTAGAGGGGTGGAAATTGCCGAACAATGGCCGCAGGTCTATGCTACCGTGGGTATCCACCCCCATGAGGTCAAAGACGCTACCCTGCAGAGTTATGAGGTCATCAAATCTCTGGCTGCCAGCAGCAAGGTGGTTGCCTATGGCGAGATAGGCCTGGATTTTTTCCGCAACCATTCACCTCGAAAGGTACAGATCACAGAATTTGTCCGGCAGCTTGGCTATGCGGGCGAACTGCAGCTCCCGGTCGTCATCCATGACCGGGAAGCCCACCGGGAGGTGCTGGAAATCATCAAAGCTGAGGAGGCCTATGGGCATGGAGGTATTATTCACTGCTTCTCAGGAGACTACCGGTTGGCTGCCGCTTATGTTGACCTGGGTTTTATGATTTCCATCCCCGGCACCATTACTTTCCGCAATAACCAACTGCAGGCCGAGGTGGTCAAGCATCTTTCCCTTGAAGACCTGCTGATTGAAACCGATTGCCCCTACCTGACGCCGGTTCCCCACCGCGGCCGGCGCAACGAACCACTCTACGTCCACTATGTTGCCGAAGCGGTAGGCCGGCTCAAAGGCATCCCGGCAGCGGCGGTCGCTGAACAAACCTGCCGCAACGCAACACGGCTGTTCGGTGTTGCCAGTGGTGAGTGTGAGAAATGATGCTATCCGGTGACGGGTTTGGCGGTGAAGGTTTTTCTACAGGTCTTTTTCGGTGGCAATCATATTTTTGCCACTTTTTTTCGCCCGGTAGAGGGCATCATCGGCACGCTTGATGAGGTTGTCGACGGTATCCCCGGCTTGGCACTGGGAAATCCCCATGCTGACGGTTATTTTGATCTTTAGAGTTCCATTTTCCGTCTCAAAAACCTTTTTACCCAGCAGCAGCCGCATTTTTTCGGCCACCTGATGTGCCTGCTCAAGGCTGGTTGATGGCAGGATGGCAATAAACTCTTCACCACCAAAACGGGAAATAAAATCAGAGGTTCGCAAGCTGCCTTTAATGAAGTTGGCCAGTTTTCTTAAAATGGCATCCCCCACCTGGTGACCGTGCTGGTCATTGACATCTTTAAAGTCATCAATATCAAGGATCAGCAGGGTGAAAATTTCCTGGTAGCGCTCAACCCGAGAGTGTTCTTCCACCAGTCGGCTGAAGAGTGCCCGGCGATTGTAGAGGCCGGTCAATTCATCAATGGTCGCCAGGTTGGTAATCTGGCTTAGCTGCGACTGCAGTTGCTGAACCTGCTGCTGGGCTTCAGTCAGTTTATGTTTCAGGGAAACATTGCTTTCTCGAACTTGATTGATTTCATCACTGATAAGATGCCGTAAACTGACCAGATCAACGACCTTTTCCATGCCTTGAAGATTTTGCTGATTGCGTTGCAGACTTTGGTCGTGGGCCGCTGCTGATTGATCCAGGCCTTCAATGACCTCGGTGACGGCAGCAACAAGTTGCAGCGTCGCTTCCTGCTGCTTTTTCAGTTCCCGCTTGCCACCGTTGTCCTGCTTATCGATAATCTCCTTGATTTCCTGATCGACTTCATCCAGAAAAACATAAAAATACTTGCTGTAGAGGTCGGGGAGCAAAGGAGTGTGGTGGGCAACCATGTGGTTGAGGGTCTTTTTGGCGATCCGTGCTACCGAGATGTAAAATTGTTCCATGGATGTAGCTCCAATATGGTCATCAATGATATCTATAGCGGACTATTGACTATGAATCGACATGTAGCGAAAAAAAATTGAATTTTTTTTTAGCTTTGCTATATTTTCATCAGGACTGGTGGTTGGAATGACACTGATCGCAAGACAGTTTGCAGCAGGCTTCCAATCAATCGAGAGACTGACAGTCATTTACCGGGTGGGCCATTAGATGATTTCTTCTGAAAAAGCAGCAAGAAAACTTCATGTTGTCCTCATTGAAGACAGTCATACAACAGCGGCCGCCATTGTCAATAAATTGGTCGATGTCCATGGTTGTCGTGTTTCTCATTTTGTCAATGGAAAAGATTTTTTTTCCGGTTTTAATCTGAATGTATTGCCGGATATTTTTCTTGTTGACAGCATTTTAAAAGACCAACAGGGCAGATTGCTGGCCAGTGGTGTAGATATTGTTTCCCGGATAAAAACAATAAAGCGATATCTGAACGTCCCGGTTATCATGATGTCCAGCGCTGGTGACGAACAGGAGCCGCCGTTTCAAGCCATGGTTGACAGCTTCTATTACCAGCAGAAAATCAATGGTCTGATGGCCGGAGCCGCAGATGTTATCTATAAGCCGCATAGCGCTGATCTGGAATCGAATCCAGATATGTTCCCCTTCGATGAATTGGTTCACAAAATCCGGATGCTGACTCAAAGAAGACTGCTGCAGCAGGAACTGAAGAAGAGCAATCGGCAGCTGCGTCAGAAAAACCGTGAGCTGGCCATGCTCAACAATAATTATATTAATGTCCTCAGTTTTGTATCCCATGAACTGAGAAACTCCCTGGTGGTTGTCGGTGGTTTTCTGCGACGCCTTTCCCGGAGTATTATTGGTGATGCGGAACAGAGAGACCTTGACACCATTATTTCCAACTGTGAATTCATGGAAGATATGATCGATCGCTATCTCATCCTGTCGCGGATAGAGATGGGCCGCCTGCGGCTGAATATCACTGATATCGATGATTTCTATCAGATGATTATTGCCCCGGTTTTTAAACGACTTGGCCGGCAGAACCTGGAGAAAAGGATCTCCTACGATGGTCAGCTTGAACTGGCTGCGGTCTCTTTCCATGCCGATCGTTACCTGCTCCAGGTGGTGTTCAGCAATCTTTTCAACAACGCTCTTAAATATGGCATCCCTGAAGGCAAGATATCATATGGTGTCACCGCCTACGACGATGGTCTTCAGTTCCATGTCTGGAATGAAGGAACCGGGATTGCCGATGATAAGATCAATAAGGTGTTTCAAAAATTTCAGCGACTGAAAGATCAGAATATTCCTGAACAGAAAGGCATCGGTCTGGGACTCTACAACGTCAAGGAGATTGTCGAACTCCATGGCGGCAAAATCTGGGTTGAAAGCGAATACGGCCAATGGGCTGATTTTATTTTCCGGCTGCCACGAGTGGTATCGGAATCCCATTGACCTGCACGGCCATTATGTACTACGGTTTTGCAAACAATCTACTGTCTTGAGCATGGAGAGGAGGTCTGCAGATGGAAATGTTTTCATTGGCCCGTAAATTTCTGCTGATGGGGGTAGGGGCACTGTCGCTGACCGAAGAACGTCTAGAGCAGCTTATTGCCTCAATGGTCAAAAAAGGGGAGATCAGCAGCCAGGAGGGGCGTGAGTTGGTTGAAGAACTGCTTGCCAAAATAAAACAGGAGAAAGATGCTTTTTCGGAAAAGATCAAAAAGGAACTGGACAGCCTGATGGCCAGAATAGATGCACCAAAACGCAGTGAACTTGAGGCCTTGAAAAAAAGAATCGAAGAACTGGAAACAAAAATTGCTTCCCACCAGCATGCTTCTGACTGATGGGTGGCTATGGATATCCTGCAGATTGACCGCACATACCGAAACATCAAACGATACCGCCAGATTATCGGTGTCTTTATCAGTTATGGCTTTGGCGGCATCATTGAACAGCTCAACATTGACTATTATCTGGCCCTGGGGAAAAGCATTGTCACCCTGAACAAGGGCGGCCGCAAAAAACTCATCCGCTACACCAAAGCCCAGCGCCTCAGGATGGCTCTTGAGGAACTGGGACCCACGTTCGTTAAGCTGGGGCAGCTGCTGTCAACCCGTCCCGATCTTATTCCTCCTTCGATCGTTAATGAATTAAAACATCTCCAGGACCAGGTGTCGCCCTTTCCCTATGCCGATGTTGTGCAGGTGATTGAATCATCGTTGGCGCGGCCCCTTGCTGAAATGTTTCCGGAATTCAACCGGGAGCCGGTGGCTGCCGCGTCCATGTCTCAAGTTCACCAGGCCAGGCTGGCTACCGGCGAGCTGGTGGCCGTCAAAATTCAGCGGCCGGGAATTACCCAGACCATTGAGACCGACATCGATATCATGATGAGCCTGGCCTATCTGATCGCCAAACATATCCCGGAATTGCAACTCTATGATCCGGTGGGAATTGTCAAGGAGTTTGCCAAAACCATCCGCAAGGAGCTTGATTTTCAGGTTGAAGGGCGGCACCTTGACCGCTTTGGCCAGAATTTTGCTGATGATCCGACAGTGAGCATCACCAGTGTGCACTGGCCGTTCACCGCCCGGGAAGTCTTGACCATGGGCTGGATTGAGGGGGTTAAAATCAGTGAGCGCCAGGCTTTGATTGATGCCGGTCTTGATCCGAAAATAGTCGCCCGGAACGGCGCCACCCTGGTTTTGCGCCAGGTACTGGAGTTCGGCATTTTCCACGGCGACCCCCATCCGGGAAATCTGTTCGTGCTGCCCGGCAATGTCATCGCCCCCCTTGATTTCGGCATTGTCGGCCACCTGGACGAAGAACAGAACCACCTGGTGCTTGACCTGCTGATGGCGGTTATCAACCGCGACATCCGGCGGTTGACCAATGTCCTCTCAGCGGTCGGGGTTATCGATGAAGACCGGATCAATATGCGGGAGCTGCGGGCCGATCTCTACGATTTTGTCGACCGCTACTACAATATTCCCCTGCAGCAGATCGAGGTGGGGTCGCTGATCAGGGATTTCATCGCCATTACCAGCCATCATCACATCCGTTTTCTGCCCGACATGATGCTGCTCCTCAAGGCCCTGATGACCATTGAAAGCGTCGGCCGCAGCCTCGATCCTGATTTTGACATGATCAGCCATGCAACCCCTTTTGTCAAACAGCTGCTCACCAGGAAGATGTCGCCGGAATATCTTGCCAAGGTGGTCTGGAGGCGGGTGCAGGAATTTCAGTCACTGGTGGAGATGCTGCCACGGGAAACCCAGGAGATCATTAAAAAACTCAGCAAGGGCAAACTGAAGATCGAGTTTGAGCATGTGGGGCTTGACCCCCTGGGCAAAAATCTCGACCGGATCACCAACCGCCTGTCGTTCAGCCTGATTATTTCCGCCACCATCGTCGCCTCGTCGCTGATCATGCAGACCAATACCGGCTTCATGTTCATGGGCTATCCGGTGCTGGGGATTATCGGCTACCTGGTGGCCGGCGGCCTGGGGTTCTGGCTGGCGATTGCCATCCTGAGATCGGGAAGAATATGATCCTGCGCTTCCGGTATGGTAAGCTCTCAGGGCATGGTTGCCGCTCATTCTCGCCGGCCATTCATGGCCAGTTCTGAGGTGTCAGCCGCGAATCACCATCCAGGTGGTTCGTCCGGCGCATAACCTCTGGCAACGATACCGTGGCAGCTCTAAGCAATGGTTCAGCTCTGGCTGCCGGATCAGGCAGGGGAGAGCAGCTGGTCCTTGATATATTTTTTTACTATGGGCGTGCTGGCTGGCAGGATGGCAAATCTTGACGGCAGCTGCTCGATGCCCTGGAGGGAAACCGGGACCGGCGGCGGAAAGCCGATCGCTTTCTCCACCGCCTGCGGAAACTTCGCCGGGTGGGCGGTGGCCAGGCAGATGGTAGTCACCCGGTCGCTGGTACGGGGTGGATTGAGCTTGCGGGCAACCTGAACGCCGACCGCGGTATGGGGATCGAGGATATAGCCGGTCTGTTGGTAGAACTCGGCGATGGTGGCAATGTTTTCCTCGTTGCTGGAATACCCGCTGGCAAAATCTGTCTGTACCCGGGCGAACCGGTGGTTGCCGATGGCAATCCTGCCACTCTCCTGAAGCTCTGCAAACACCTTGCAGATTGCGGCCGAATCACCGTCAAGAAGATAGTAGAGATAGCGTTCAAAATTGCTGGCCACCTGGATATCCATTGATGGACTCCAGGTGGGCACCACCTGACTGCGTTCGTAGACCCCCGAGGCGATGAAGTGGGAAAGGATGTTGTTTTCGTTGCTGGCCAGGATCAGCCGGCGGATCGGCAGGCCCATCTGTTTGGCCAGGTAGCCGGCAAAAATGTTGCCGAAATTGCCCGTGGGCACGACAATGTCGACAACCTCTCTCGCCGCCGCCGGCAGTTGCAGGTAGGCGGTGAAATAGTAGACGATCTGGGCCATGATCCGGGCCCAGTTGATGGAATTGACCGCCCCCAGATGAAACTCCCGTTTGAAGTCAAGATCGGCAAAAATCTCCTTGACGATTCGCTGGCCATCATCAAACGTTCCTTCAACGGCGACATTGAAAACGTTGTCATCAAGCACCGAAGTCATCTGTTTTTCCTGGATCGGGCTGACTTTGCCGTGGGGGTGGAGAATGAAGATGTTGATATGCTTTTTGCCGCGAACACCGTAGATGGCTGCACTGCCGGTATCACCGGAGGTGGCGCCGAGGATGTTCAGCTCCTGCTGCCGGTCGGCCAGCAGGCGGGCGAACAGATTGCCCAGCAGTGAGAGGGCGATATCCTTGAAGGCCAGGGTTTGGCCGTGAAAAAGCTCCAGAATATAGAGATCCCCCTTTTTGACCAGCGGAGCAACCAGGGGGTTGGTGAAGGTAGCATAGCTCGTTTTGACCAGTTCCGCCAGGACGTCGGCCGCCAGACAGTCACCCACATAGGGCTGAAAAATCCTCAGGGCCAGCTGCTGGTAGGAAAGTTTTCCCAGCTGCTCCAGCTCGCCGGCAGAAAAGACAGGAATCTCCTCCGGCAGCAGGAGACCGCCATCCGCCGCCAGCCCCATCATCACTGCATCGACAAAGGAAATCGGGGCGATGCCGCCCCGAGTACTGATATAGTTCATCGGTGATATCCTTCTCTCGGTCAACGGGCTGAAAACTCATGGACCGCGTCGATCATCGCCTTGGCATGGTCAATGGGGGTGGTGGGTAGAATGCCATGGCCGAGATTGAAGATATGGCCCGGCCGACCGGCGGCCTGATCGAGAATCCCCTTGACCCGTTTCCTGATCTCCCCGATGGGGGCAAAAAGGGTGATGGGATCGATATTGCCCTGGATGCCGCGATCCTCGCCGATGATTTTCCAGGCAGTGGCCAGGTCAATACGCCAGTCGATGCCGAGGATATCGCCGCCGGCATCGCGGACCAGATCAAGAAACGTAGCTGCCTGGTTGGCGAAATGGATCATGGGAACATTGTAGGGCGCCAGCGCCTGGAAAATTTTTTGGCTGTAGGGGAAGACATACTCGCGATAATCAGCCGGATTCAGGCAGCCGACCCAGCTGTCGAACAGCTGAATGACCTGGGCGCCGGCTTCAATCTGGGCTGACAGGTAGGAGATGACCACCGCCGTAATTTTATCCATCAGGCGATGAAACAGCTCAGGCTCGGCATACATCATCGTTTTGATATGCTGATACTGTTTGGACCCGCCTCCCTCAACCAGGTAGCTGGCCAGGGTGAACGGTGCGCCGGAAAAGCCGATCAGCGGCACTTTGCCGGTCAGTTCCCGGCGCAGCATCCCGATGGCTTCCATTACGAAAGGCACCACTTCACGGGCGTCAATCACGGTCAGCCGATCGACGTCGGCGGCGGTTCTGATGGGGTGATCAAGCACCGGTCCGCGGCTTTCAATAAATTCAAAACCGGCGCCCATCCCTTCCAGCGGCACCAGAATATCGGAAAAAAGAATTGCGGCATCAAGTTCCATCCGGCGCAGTGGTTGCAGGGTTACTTCAACCGCCAGCTCCGGCTGCTTGCACATTTGCCAGAATGAATATTTTTCCCGCAGAGCCCGGTATTCAGGCAGGTAGCGACCGGCCTGGCGCATCATCCAGACAGGAGTGCAATCAACCGCCTGCCGGCGGCAGGCTTGTAAGAAACGACTGTTTTCCATGCTATTCTCCTTGTATAATAGTTATGTTTCCATAGCATGGTACTGAAACCTGATTCAAGCAATTTGTGTACAATTGCATTGATTCACCTCCTATGGTATGTAGCCGTTGACCAGATCGCTGACCATACTGATGGATGCCCGCAACCCATGCCTCCTTTTGTTATTCACTCACCATTCGAACCCCAGGGCGACCAGCCGGCGGCCATTGACCGGCTGACGGAAGGTCTGCGCTTTGGGGCAAGAGCACAGACCCTGCTGGGAGTGACCGGTTCCGGTAAAACCTTTACCCTGGCCCAGGTCATTGCCAGAGTCCAGAAAACCACTTTGGTCATTGCTCCCAACAAAACCCTGGCCGCGCAGCTCTACCAGGAATTCAAGGATCTCTTTCCTGACAATAAAGTCGAGTATTTTGTCAGCTACTATGACTACTACCAGCCGGAAGCCTATATTCCCAGTACTGACACCTTTATTGAAAAGGATTCATCCATCAATGAGCAGATTGACAAGCTGCGCCATGCGGCCACCGTCGCTCTGTTGGAGCGTGAGGATGTCATTATTGTCGCCAGCGTTTCCTGCATTTACGGCCTGGGTTCGCCGGAAGCCTACAAAGGGATGCTGCTTTACCTGGAAACCGGTCGGGATATCAACCGTGAAGAAGTGATGCGCAAGCTGGTGGAAATCCAGTACCAGCGCAATGAGATTGATTTCCATCGGGGAACCTTCCGGGTGCGGGGTGACGTGGTGGATGTTTTCCCTGCCAATATGGAGGATACCGCCCTGCGGCTGGAATTCTTCGGCGACGAGCTTGAACAGCTGTCCCTGTTTGATCCCCTGACCGGCAGGATGCTGGAAAAACGGCTGAAGTTTACTATTTATCCGGCCAGTCACTATGTCACTCCGGAAGAGAACCTCGGGCGGGCAATCAAGGCCATTCAAGATGAATTGAGGGACCGGCTGCAGTATTTTCAGGCCAATCAGCAGTTGCTGGAGGCCCAGCGACTAGAGCAGCGGACCATGTTTGATATTGAAATGATGGAGCAGATGGGCCACTGTCAGGGGATTGAAAATTATTCCCGCCATCTCACCGGCCGGCAGCCGGGCGAACCGCCGCCGACCCTGATGGATTATCTGCCCCGTGACCACCTGCTGATCATCGATGAATGCCATGTTACCGTACCCCAAATCCGGGGGATGTACCGTGGCGACCGCTCCCGAAAGGAAACCCTGGTCAGCTACGGCTTCCGTCTGCCCTCAGCCCTTGACAACCGGCCTTTGCAGTTTGAAGAATTTGAGCAGCTGACCAACCAGGTCATTTATGTCTCTGCGACTCCCGGTGATTATGAGCTGGAGCAGTCCGGCTCCCAGGTGGTCGAACAGATCATCAGACCCACCGGGCTGGTGGACCCGGAAGTCATGGTACTGCCGGCCAGCAGCCAGGTTGACGATCTTCTCGGCCGCATCAGGCCGGTAGTGGAGTGGGGCGAGCGGGTGCTGGTAACCACCCTGACCAAACGGATGGCCGAAGATCTCTGCGATTACCTGCAGCAGCTGGATTTCAAGGTTCGCTACCTCCACAGCGACATTGATACCCTGGAGCGGACCGAGTTGATCCGCAACCTGCGCCTCGGAACCTTTGATATCCTGGTGGGCATCAATCTGCTGCGGGAAGGACTTGATATCCCCGAAGTTTCCCTGGTGGCCATTCTGGATGCTGATAAAGAGGGGTTTTTACGCTCTCACCGTTCCCTTATCCAGACATCAGGGCGGGCAGCCCGTAATCTCCACGGCAAGGTGATCATGTACGCCGACCGGGTTACCGGTTCGATGCACAGCGCTCTTGACGAAATGGAGAGGCGGCGGGAAAAACAGCAGCAGTACAATCTGCTCCATCATATCACCCCCACCAGTGTGGTGAAAAAAGTGCAGGAATCCATTGAGGTTGGCTACGGGGAGGGAGTGCCAGCGGCTGAAAGTGGTGCCGAAGAGCTGGCAGGCATTCTGGCCAAAGGGGAAAAAGCCTGCGAGCGGATGGTCAAGCGCTGGGAAAAGGAGATGGCTGCCGCCGCCAAAGCACTCAATTTTGAGCGGGCGGCCGAACTGCGGGACCAGATCAAGCGCCTGAAAACCGAAATGATCCTTGCCTGACAGGCATGCCGGCAGCAGAGTATCGTCATTTCAAGATGTTTGGCTGTGGTTATTGGCAGCGGATGTCCGCAGGGATTACAAAAAACCCCTTGCTTTATTCTGTAAAGAGAGTAAAAGAGATACTCATTGTAAAGTATTGCCTGTTTTTTGTTATGAGAGACTGCTGTATCGAATCGCGCAATCCTCTTGTATTGGGATCGCGCGATTTTTTTATTTTCCGTTAAAAGGCGCCTTGTCTATGCAGGGTGTTTCAGTTCTGGTTGCATCGTGATGCAATCCCCAACATACCCATCAGCAGAAAGAACACACATTATGAACACATTTGCAGATTTTGGCATCAACAACGAAATTCTCAAGAGTCTGTCATCCCTGGGTTTTCAGGAGCCAACGCCGGTTCAGGCCAAAGTCATTCCCTTGATGCTGGAACGGCAAAGTGACCTGGTCAGTCTGGCGCAAACCGGAACCGGCAAAACCGCCGCGTTCGGCCTGCCGCTCATTCAACTGACTGATACCAACAGCAGACAGACTCAGGCTTTGGTTCTGTGTCCCACACGGGAGCTGTGCGTTCAGGTCGCCAGAGATTTGACCGCTTTTTGCCGGTATATCGAGGGGATAATGGTGTTGGCGGTGTACGGCGGCGCCAATATTGAACCACAGATCAGAGCCCTGCGGCGCGGAGCCCAGATTATTGTCGCCACCCCGGGCCGCCTCAATGATCTGATCAACCGCGGTAATGTCAACATTTCAGGGGTGCGCTATGTTGTTTTCGATGAAGCCGATGAGATGATGCAAATGGGTTTTCAGGAGGAATTGAACGCCATCCTGGCGAATACGCCCGCCGAAAAAAACACTTTGCTGTTTTCGGCTACTATGTCGAGAGAAGTTGCGGCCATTGCCAGCAAGTATATGACTGATCCGGTGGAAATTACCATCGGCAAGCGCAATGCCGGTGCCGAGAATGTCGATCATGAATATTACATGGTCCATGCCAGGGATCGCTACCTCGCCCTGCGGCGGATCATAGACAACTGTCCTGACAACTACTCGATTGTTTTCTGCCGTACCCGGCAGGAGACCCATGACATTGCCAATCAATTGATCCAGGACGGCTACAATGCCGATGCCTTGCATGGCGATCTGACCCAGGCCCAGCGCGATCAGGTAATGGGGAAATTCCGCTCCAGAAAACTGCAGATCCTGGTGGCCACCGATGTTGCTGCCCGCGGTCTGGACGTGAATGATCTCACCCATGTGATCAATTACAACCTGCCTGACGACCTTGCCAACTACACCCACCGCAGCGGTCGTACCGGCCGGGCCGGTCGGACCGGCATCTCGGTGGTTATCATCCATATGAAGGAACGCTACAAGATCAGTGAGATTGAGCGGAAAATCAATAAGAAGTTCAAGCAGTGTCGGATTCCTTCAGGGCTGGAGATCTGCAAAAAGCAGTTGGTGAGCTTGGTTGACGACATTGCGAATGTTACGGTGAACCATGAGCAGATTGATCCCTTGTACGGGGAAATTGCCGAAAAGCTTGAGTCCCTGGACCGTGATGAGCTCATCAAACGATTTGTTTCCCTGGAGTTTGACCGCTTCCTGAAATACTACCGGAACGCTCCCGATCTCAATGTCAGGGACAGCGCACCGAAACGATCCGGGCAAAGGGAACGGCAGGGGAGAGTTCCGGTTGTCCAGGCAAACCAGAAACAGAAATTCACCCGTTTTTTCCTTAATGTCGGCCGGCGCGACGGGATTATTCCCCAGGGGCTGATTGGCACGATTAATGACGTTCCTGGAGGCGGGCGGATCAAGGTGGGAAAAATTGAAATTATGCGCAATACTGCGCTTCTTGAAGCCGACAGCAGGTACACCCACCAGATTCTTGATGCTTTTCAGCGTCTGAAAATCAATGGCAAAACAGTGTCCATTAAAGTCGCCCGCGGCAACCATGCCGCCAATCAGCCCCAGGTCTAGCGGGAAAGACCGATATCAAGGGCTAACTAAGACTGCAGGAAGGGTTGTACAGCAAACAAGAAACCGATAGTGGCAGCCATGCCGATGCAGCAGAAACTCCAAGGAGAGTGATGATGGTTATTTATGTCGGTCAACTGCCTTTCACGACGAACGAAAGTGATTTGAAGGAACTTTTTGCGGCGTTTGGTGAGATCGCCAGTGTCAAATTGATCATGGATCACTATTCAGGCAGATCAAAAGGCTATGGCTTCATTGACATGCCGAGCAACTCGGAAGCTGATGCAGCGATCAAGGCCCTGAACAAAACCATGTTTCAGGGCAGGGAGATCAAAGTAAATCAGGTGCATAAAGAGCGCCGTGGCAAGCGTTCAAAGCGCCGTTCTCGCTATTAATCGTCTGGTCTGATGTGTTTATGGTCCATGCCAGCAGGTCACTCAGGGCGGTGGAGGCAGTGAGATAGGGCTCTTGGCTAGCCAGGGCGCGATGTTGAATCTCCCGCAGCAGCCGGCATGATGACCACGACTCGACCTTGGCTTTCGGCCCAGGCGGAGAGTCGGATACATATCCCCACATGTGCTGCAGGGCGTTTTGCAGGCCGCTGGTCGATGGTGGCTGGCGCAGCAGCGCCGTCAGCAGCTCAGCCAGTTCTGCGCAATCATTTTTGGCCCGCCGTCCAGCCACCTGCCGACCTATTTCCCGATAAAGATTGACATCCCGGGCAAGCACCGAATATTTATGCTGGCTCCACAGCTGCTGGACATTTTTTGGTAAGGGTATCCGGCCAGGTTCCTTGTCGCGGTATTTTTCGGCCAGCAGCTGAAACTGCCGGCCGGGCAGATCAATATACGATTCCGGCCAACGGCCTTGCCCGTCCTCCGTTACCACCGGCGATCTGTCGGTAAATCCCCGCAATGACATTTCAGCTGCCAGCAACGTGTGCCGCTGTCTCAACGCCCAGCCATAACCAACCCAGCGCAGGGTTTCGGGATGTCTCGCATAGCCTTTTTTCCCATTGGTAATAATTGAGACAATGCCGTGCAGCTCTCGATGTTCACCAAGCAGACTTCCCCGGTTCAAATAACCCGGATTGATATCCCAAACTCTCATGTTTTATTCCGTTTACTGTTTGGCTGCAATTGCAATGCCGGCCGCCATCATCACCGCCACGGCAGAGCGGTTGAGCCGGCCGATTGCTTTATGACTTGAAAATAACCGCCGGGCATAGGTGGCGGCGGCAGCGTAGACGATGAGAACACCACTTAAAACAATGGCGACAATACCAGCGATCATCGCCGCATCCGTTGCCTGCAAACTCGACAAATCGATAAAGGTTGGCAGAAAACCGCAGTAGAAAACGATGACCTTTGGATTGGCCAAGGTGACCAACAGGCCGCTTATGAGATTAGCAGTCGGCCGCGCATCTTTTGACTGGGGAGCTGACGAAGCAAACGCGTGCGGCTTTGCCCGCCAGATGGTGATGCCAAGCCAGAAGAGGTAGGCGCCGCCGCCGATTTTCACGACAATAAAAAGTTTCCCCAGGGTTTGCGCCGCCAGGGAAAGCCCGAAGAGGACAAACAACAGATAGATGAGGTCACCCATGACAATGCCGGCAATAACCGCCAGGGCGGAGTGAAAACCGGAGGCCAGTGACCTGGACACAGTGGCGGCCACTCCCGGTCCGGGGCTGGCCGCCAGAATCAGCATGGCAACAGAAAAACTGACAAGTGAAAGCGTATTCATGGTCATTCCGCTTGGATGCGGCCATCATTGAGATGGATGACGGTTTCAGCGTTTTCTGTGATCTCAAGGTCATGGGTTGCCATAACGATGGTGCACTGATGATCCCGCCCCAGGTCATGCATCAGTTCGACCACCAGTCGGCCGGTTGCCGAGTCCAGGTTGGCAGTCGGTTCGTCGGCCAGCAATATTCTGGGATTGTGGGCGATGGCTCGCGCCATGGCCACCCGCTGGGTTTCCCCGCTGGAAAGCTCATGGGGCAGGGCCGTTGCCGCTGAGGCAAGTCCGATCCGCTCCAGCAGTTCACTGATCCGCCGGGCCTGGCTGCTTCCCGTAATGTGATTTAAGGTAAGGGGAAAGCCGATATTTTCGGCAACGGTCAGATAGGACAAAAGATTACCCCGCTGAAAGACAAAACCCACTGAGCGGCGTTGAAACAGGCTCAGTTCGCGGGCACTGAGGTCATAGATCGGCGTGCCGAAGCAGGTGATTGTTCCGGTATCCGGCGGCTCCAGGCCGCCCATGCAGTTCAAAAGCGTTGATTTGCCCGACCCAGATTTGCCGATAATGGCGGCAAATCTGCCTGCTTCCAGGCAAAAGGAAATGTCGTTCAACGCTTTTACTTCCCGACGTCCTGATTGGAACACCTTGGTTACCGATTCCAGTTGTATCATCGACTCAAATCATCCTTATAATCTCAGCGGCTTTTTTCCTGGCCAGCAGTACTGCCGGCCAGGTTGCGGCTATCAGACTGAAGCAGAGTGCGGTTGCCGGCGGTGCCAGGAGGGAAAAAACCGTCAGACGCGGATAGATGATTCCCGATACGCTGAAATAGCGGTTGTGGGAGGTCAAGGCGGTTATGTCAAGGCCGCCGGACGCGGCAATCCCCCATACCGCCAGCAGGCCGATCAGCAGGCCGACACCGCAGGCAATGATGTTCATCAACGCTACTTTCAGGACGATCAGAATGGACATTTCTGTGGTAGTTACTCCCATGGCTTTCATAATGCCGTATTCACGGATGTTCTTGATGATGAAAATGACAAAGGAGCAGGCGATGCCAACGGCAACCACACCGAACACCAGAAAAATGACGATGGCCATGGAGATGTACTGCAGATCAATGAGCTGCCGCAGGTCCGGCATCAGCATTTCCCAGGAGTCAAATTGGTAGCTCTCCGGCCATTGCTGCCGATAGGCGGCAATGATGTCCCTGGTGTCTTGGCCGCGCTGGAGAAAAACCGCTGCCGACCAGGTGAGGTCCCGCATCGGCAACAGGAACAACGGGCAGAATGCGACTCCATGATCCAGCTGATCAATGTTGGTCTGGTAGATGCCGGTCACCGTCAGTTCCAAAAAACCGGCCAGGGCAGGGGAGCGGAATTGCAGGACGTTACCCACATGAATGCCCAGCTCCTCGGCAATGGGTCTGCTGATCAGCACTTGGGCAGTGCCGCTTTGCAGGTAGCTTCCGGCAACAATCTTTTTCGGCAGAGCGGTCATGGCACTTTCGCGGCGGGGATCGACAGCGCACATCATCAGGGGTTTGTCAAGATTTCCGCGGGTGACAACTCCCGGCAGGCAGACCCGCTTCAAAACCCCTTCAACTCCATCGACCATCAGGTCCTCGGGCACAACCGAAGCGGCCAGCTTATGGCCGCTAATATGCCCCGAAAACAGTCCAATGGTATTCCGGAGCATGGCGTCGTTGACGCCGACCGCCAGGGCTGAAAGAAAAATCAGCGCCGCCACTGCGGTGATTACCATGATGGACAGGGATGCGGTGGAACGACCGGAGCGGATGAGAAACAGCAAAGCGACGCGGGCCCAGAAGCCAATACCGTTGATTCTCATTACCGTGCCATCCCCATGAACCGGTCGGCGCCGATTCGCTCTTTAAGAAACTGACTTGCCGGGGTTACCAGGGACTGATGGTCGGCGGAAAAAAGCAGGGAGAGGCCGCTTGCCAGAAACCGGCTGGCGGTTGCGGCTGCCTCTGACAGGCTTGCGGGGAAATCAGTTGTCAGATCCACGGTCAGCAGCTGGCGTCCCCGGGCGGCGAGCAGTTCCTGCAGCCGCTTTTTTTCCACCTGGTTCTGGCTGTGATGGATCAGCGAGACCAGGAAATTGTGCCGTTTACGCTCCAGATCAGAAGTGAAATCCACCATGTCATCCATGACCTGGCAGCCCATACCGGTACGGTAGAGTCCCTGCAGCAGTGGCGTAACGCTGGACTCATCCATCTCCTCAATGGCCAGGGGAATATCCCACGGGCAGGTGAACAGCATTCCTGTTTTGTGGTGATGGACCGTTTGCAGCAGCTCATCCGGGGCGATAATAGTCGTTATACCCGCTTCCTCCGAAGCCTCCTGGACACCGCTTCTGGTCATTGTCCGCATTGATGCGCTTGTTGCCGCCGCAACCTGGTCCATGGTGATTTCCTGCCGGCGGCAGGCTTCAAGAAGGAGCTGGAAAAGTACCCGGTCCGAAACCATGATATCGATCACCGAACGGAAGCGGAGAGCGGTTTCTGGAATATCGGTGTCCAGTGTCTTCTTGTATTCATCGTCCAGCAGGTTGTCGCAGCCGGTAACCATGCCCCGCAGGCACTGGAGTGCGGCCGCGTAGAGGATGCGGCGCGGTTTCGGCAGCCGGGCACGGTGAAAGGAGTAGAGAAACAGAAGCGAGAAGAAATTCCGTTTAAAGGAAAAATCAGCTTCCCCGGGTGGCTTGAGTTCAACCCCGCCCTGGCGGAGAATGTCGTCGGCAATCTGCCAGTAATCGGCAAGGCCGGCTCTCAGCTCCCCAGACAGCGTCTTCATCTGAGAAACGTTTTCCATTAAGGTAATGGGGTTCAAGGGCTTTTTCACGATTACCCCTTATAATCCTGGTTTTCTGGTCTGGAACAGGGAAACATACCCAAAATAGGTGGCAACAATTTCCGGTCGTTGAAAGCCGGCTTGTTCCATAACATCCGGCAGGACGCCGCGAATATTCTCCCCGATCTGCGGCTGCATGAAGAACCATCGGGAGGCGTGAGAGAGCAGGGCGCCCATCCAGGTGGTGGGTATGTGCATGTCAGCGATGACCAGCCGACCGCCGGGCCGCAGGACACGGAATGCCTCTGTGAAGGCCATTGTTTTTAAGCTCAGCGGCACATGATGAAAAAAAAGACTCGATACCACGGCATCGAAGGAATCGTCCTCATAGGACAGGGATTCGGCGGCCACAACCTCAAAGATGCAATTGACCGCAGCGCGTTTTTTCCGGGCGACCTGAATCATCTTTGCGGCTGCATCAATGCCCACCGCCATTCCACCCGCCGCCGGGTCAAGCTTATCGGCAATCATCCGTGTCAGTACGCCGGTGCCGCATCCCAGGTCAAGGACCCGATCAGAGTCCGCAAGCTCAAGCAGGGAAAGAATATGCTTATCGTAATCGGCTTGTTTCCCGAGCAGCAGAAGCGGTTCGAGAGTATCATAAACAATGGCGGCATGATCAAGGGTCCTGCCCCGGGTCGGTACGGAATGTAATGCCATTGCTTTAGCTTCCCGTGCTGAAGTCCAGTTGTAATGAGGTTTCACCCCAGCCTGCCTACATTCTCCACCAGTCGGATGGCCGCCATCTCAAGCGGAACACAGCCGGCAAGCTTTGGGCTTATGGCTTACTGATCGACAGTTCCACCACCTGCTTTGACCTTGGGTGGACCGACCACGGCCTTTTTAACGCGGATTCTGTTGCCGGCCACATCCGTGCCATTGAGGTTCCTCATTGCCGCATTGGCCTCACCTGGCTTCGGCATTTCTATGAAACCGAAGCCTTTGGAACCACCGGTCTTCTGGTCCAGAACCAGGGAGCAGAACTGCACACTCCCGTAGGCTTCAAACATCTCTCTGAGTTCTTTTTCAGACGTGGTGCGGGCAAGATTGCGGATGAGCAGTTTCATGGAATTCCGGATCCTTCTCAATGGTTGATGTTATGGCCTCTGGAGAGGCTGATACCTGAATTATTTTTTTTAACCGCTTCTGGTACTGCACAACGTTGTTGAGTTATTTGGTTGAGAGGTCGCTGGCGGGCTGCCTTTCGATGGCCATTTTCGGGCAGTCACCGCCCTATGGCAAAATCCCAATCCATTTCAATCGCCAGCCACTGGGGCAGCAGCATCTGTGATCGGGGGAAATCCAGCCCGGCATGTTCAATATGTTTTCGTATGGCCATTGAAAACGGCTGTGCTGCCGTCACTACGGCCATCAGCACCACCGGCGCCTCTTGGGGCAATTGCGGATCGCTTGCTGCACGGCAGAAAAGAGAAGGGGACGAGACAAAATGGGTCCGACAGACCACCGGTCTGACGGGATAGGCGCTGCATGCACCCTTTACCAGCAGCGGGCAGTAGGGAACATAGTTTTCTATATCAACCTGTTCACCGAAACTGTCCGTCAGGTGCCTGCCCGGCCGGGAATTGTCCCAGGCATGCCATTGCCTGGTTCGCATCTGCAGACCGTTTATCTGATCACCCGAAAACGTCCTTTTGACGTACTGCGCCAGGGTATGGGCCTCGGCACTGTTGGTCAGGATATGAAACCGGCAGCAGTGGCAGCAGCCGAGTTTGCAGGTTGGGGTGATGCCCTCTTCAGTGCGCAGTCGATCAAGGCCGTCCGCCGTCGTTTCATCCACCGAGGAGAAAATCCCCTTGATGAAATTCTCCTGTGTTTCAACGGGGCGATCAGCACCGAATCCTTCGGGGTTCACGCTAAAATGGCTCTTTTCAATCAGGTGCGCCATACATCCTTTTCGTGCCGGCATTGCAGGGTTGCATCGGGTGTCCACCGTCAAGCCGCTGGACTGGCTGGATGAAATAAACGGCGTAATCGTCGTCTGCTCAGGAAACCAGGGCCGGCCAGTCGCCGTTCATCTCCAGGTAGGCGGCAAGGTTGCGCGGCCGATATTGTGGCTCATTGTCCCATCGCTGTTTCACGCTGGCATGGAGCAGCACCGGTCCCTTGCCGTGGTCGATGGGCCGGTAATAGGGACTCTTGGAACGGTAGATATGGCGCCGTGAGTTGTGCAATGTAGCATCGGCGCGACCGTTCAAACTGGCCGTCAGATGGGGTTCCAGGGTCAATCCGGCCTGCTTGGCCTCAGCCATCATCCAGCCCAGCGGAATATCCGACAGCAGCCCGCCGGTTTCCTTGTCCGGCGCATAACTGCCGCCGATGTTGCTGTGCACCCCGGCAAACCAGACCTGTTTCAGGTCGAGCCCCGGCCGCGGCAGCCAGACGGTGGGCTCGAAGTCAGAGCGTAGTTCGTCAATGGCCAGGGCGTGGCGGGCAATCTCAATGTTGGGGCCGATCTTGGTATCGTAGAATTCATCCTTTTTATCCAGCAGGCCGAGGAAGGAGAAGGGAATTCCCAGGGCGCCCACCGTGTCCCACACCCCGGCAAAGGTCACCTGGCGGCTCGGATGGGCATGGGCCTCGCGAAAAGCAATGGATTTCTCCCCCCTGGGGGCGTAAGCCTTGCCCGGGTTTTTATAGTGCGCAAAAGCCACCTCGATGAGTCGGGCATCGGGCCGTTTGAGAATGCCGCAGTTGTATATCAGGCCGCACAAGCTGCGCACCGTATAAGCGCCGCGGCTGAAGCCGAACAGAAATATCTCGTCACCGGGGGCATAGTTCTGGACGATGTAGCGGTAGTCGTCCATGATGTTTTTGTTCAGGCCCCTGCCGGTGGCGCCGCCGATCACCGGATCGTAATAGGAACCAATTCCCCAGTCGTAGAATACCTGCTGCGGTTTCCCGTCGTCAGCCACCGGGCTTACGGCCCGTGCCAGACGCAGCACATTGGTGGGAAAATCGTTGCTCAGATCCTTTTCCGGCCGGTTCCAGGTGCCGTCGGCACAGATCACAATGCGCTTTTTCATCGGCTGGCTCCTTGTTCAATCCACCTCGACCGCTTCCTTGCACTTTCCACAGCGTCTGGCGCCGCGGAAAAGCTGCTCACCGCAATGGGGGCAATGGTAGCGCTTTTCCTCGGCTGCCACCCATTGTTCATCCCCCAGCTTTTTGCGCTCGGGAACCGCGCGGAGGATAACCTTTTTGCCAACCGGCACCGGAAAAGCTTCGATCAGCCGGCAGGGGAAATCGTCGCACTGGTGGCAGCCATCAATCTTTTTATCGGTGACGCAGGTCCGGATACCGCAGGTTTGACAGTAGCCAAACCGGTTATCTGACAAACATCCGCTGCAGGCTACCTGCTCAGGGGTGACGCCATAGGCACCGGCCAGTTTTTCCTTCAGCTTCTGGTTGTTGTCGCGGCTGGCCAGATAAATCCCGCAGACGCCGCAATAGAGCCCGCAGGGGGCCAATAATTCTTTATTCATGAGCTGCATCTCCTCATCTTTTATCATGAACCATGTTCATGAGCGCTGCATTCTCTTCCCATGGAAGAGTGCTTCTTGGCAAGTGCTTTTTCCCGCTTCGCATAGCCGCTGCCGATGGCCGAAAAGGGGAGCTCCAGCTCCAGCTGCGGCACCTGCCGGGCAACCCAGGCGGTAAAGGTATTGCTGTTGGGGCCTGGAAAAGCCCGGTAGGTTGTCTTCCAGGGGTAGGCATGGGCCGCCCGGTCAACGGCCTTAATCAGCCCGTCGATGCCAGTTCCCCGGTGTTCTTTGATGACCCAGGGTTTGGCATCGAACCAGATGCGATCAGGAATATCGCGGGCGATCCGCAGGACAGGCTGGCCACGGCGGAGCCGCCAGCCGACCACATCGTAAACGGTATAAAAATTTTCACCGGCCCGTTTGGCGGCAATCCAGGTGTGAATGGCAAACCAACCCCGCCAGCCCCACGCCCTGGCCCCGTAAACCTGCAGCACCGCTTCATGGGTAGCGGCAGGGTCGGGAGCGATGCCTGCCGGTTCCCGACTGGCAGTCCGCCAGTCTTTGGCGTCCAAAGAGCTTGACAGCAGCAGGACAACCGCCAGCAATGCCGCCAGGAGCTTGAGCATTATTCGCCATTTCTGCTTCAAAGAGTACCTCACCGGGCAAATACTTATGGAGAGAGCTTCCCAATAATTCTATTTCCAATCATTAACTACTGGGTGAGGAATCTGCCGGGCAACCGATCTTTGACGACTACTTTTTATTTTTCAGCAGTTCCCCGGGCGGCAAGGGTCGTTTGCACCATCAGACGAAACAAAGATTCCAAACCCTGCTGTACGTCGATTGATTCGATGATGCCAAAAGCTCTCGCAATGGCCTCAAACGTCGATAAACCATAGGGATGAACCTCTTTGCGGATTCTCCATTCGCTTCGTGGCCCTTCCGGCAGGCGAACCATCTCAGCGTGTTCAATGCCGGGAAGTCTTTTTCCCATGCGGGCCGATTGGCTCCAGGTTCCGTCGGGAACAACTAAGGAGACAGGCCGGCTGTCTTGTGCCAGTAAAGAACGACTCAAGACAGGGGCCCCTTCTCCGGGGTAAAGCAGCAGCGTTCTGCGGCCCATTCCATGAAGGTCCGTAAAATCCAGGATCTCATGGGAGTTGCCTTGAACCCGCAACTCACTGTTGGGCAGGGCTGCCAGGGCAAGAGGCCCCGTTGCGGTGGGTTTGCCCTGTTCCCGACGATGCATCACCAGGATAAGGCGAGTTGCCAACATATAGTTGGGAATGAACGCGCAAATGCACTGGTGGCTATGCATCCGACATCGCGGGCAGCGTATACTTCGTTTCGTTCGAATTCCCACGTTTCATCCTGTAAGCAGGCAGCTTTCCGGCAGGGGAGTGCGGGGCAGGCCAACAATAAAAGATTGGCTAATATAGTGATATTTTAGATTAACAATAAATATGCAACAGGTTTATATAACATGATAATTTATTGATAGCTATTGATTCTACAGCCATTCATCAAATCCAAGGAACATTTCAGCCAAGAGACGCATAAATGTGCATAGCCTCATCAACAAAGCTCTTCAGCTCATTCGGTTTCACCTTCTTTCCCTGGTGATACATCAACGTCCATTGATCCATTGCTTCGACAGTCCATCCTGGATATTGCATCAGGACCTCTTGGGTTTTTTCGGCAACCAGATCGCTTACATGCTCAAGTTTGACACTGCTGAAAACGCGATAATGCTGTGCGAACTCTGGATAGAGACTCAGATCAATTTCTTCGTATCCGGACATCCAATTGGCAAGTTTCTGCGTCAACGACCGCATGAATTGGACGGTAAATCGTTCTTTCATTTTGGTTTCAACAACCAGCTTCGGCCACTTTCCGCCATTGGTTTCAAACAGCGCAGCAGTCTGCCTTACTGTCTGATCACGGGGGATATCGTATTCATAGTCGAAAATCATCAATTTTGGTTCGGTGCGAATAAACACATTTTTCATGTCGCCACCCGATGGTTCAAGACAAAATAATCGGAGTGGGGCTATATCATCCTTGGGATTGGTTGCGATATACTGGTGTCGGGAAAAACCTAGCTCTGCGGCGTATGCTGTCAATTCATTGAGTCGTTTTTTGGGGAGGATAAACGACCAGTAAAAAATAGCACCACCGACAACAAGCGCGAGAATGATAAAAAGGAAAATGGTGGTCATATATGATCCTTCCTCATTGTCAATACGAAGATATTATCGGGCTCCGGGGCAAGCCCCGGGGAGTTTCGCTGTCCGAGTACATGTGCATGTCAGCTACCTATTTCATGGTTTTTGCCTCTGGCATACAACCACGATCCAGCCGTTAATAATACATATATCCCCACAATAAAAAGCAACTGTCGGGGCTGATTATTAAATTCGTAATATAAAATCAGTGCTGTTCCAGATAAAAGCCCAAGAAAGGAAAGAACAGTAATAAATGCCGATGAGTTGGTTGCCTTACGGATCTGGTAATTGGCAAATGCCATCAGGAGAGATACCAGCAAAAAAGTGATGCTGCCAAATTCAAGAATAACCTCCAGCCCACCGGTAAGCACAAGTAGAAATGCCAAGATAGCCATAGTCAGAATAGCAAAAACAGGAATGTGGTTGATGCGCTTTGCCAGCAGGGAAGGGAAGTAGCCGTCATCAGCAATGACAGCCATTTGTCTTGACGCTCCAAATACCGTTCCGCTGATAGCGCTGCTTGTTGCCAGCAAAGCTCCCAGAATAACGAGTTCCGTTCCCCAATGGCCCAATATCTTCCCTGTGCCGGCAGCAAGGGCATATTCCTTATTGCGTATGATTGAGTCAAAGGGGATTGCCAGGATCGCCCCCAGAGAAATAACCACATAAATCAGAATCGCAATGAAGATGGCGGAATAAATTGCTTTTGGAATGTTCTTTTCAGGGTTTTTCATTTCGCTGACAGCATTAATAACGAGCTGAAAGCCTTCGTATGCCACAAAGGTGATGGAAGCAACTATGAGTATTGATACGATGCTTGTGTTGCCGTTATGCTGTAATAACACCGGCAGAGTCGTTTGACTGTTGTTAATAAGTACGAATGAGATAATTGCCAGCAGCACCAATTTGGTATAAACCATAATATCTTCGATTTCACCCATGCCTTTAACACTCCATATATTGACAAGTGTAAAGGTAAGAATGACCAATCCGGCGACAAGTTTTCTCAGCAATTCACTATCAGCATAAGAAAAACTACTGAGAGCATACGATGCGAAAGTATACGCATACAGTGCAAGAGTGCTGATGTAGCCGAAGATTACCCACCAGCCGATAAGGGATGCTGCAAAATGAGAGTTTGAAAATGTTTTTTTGAAAAAAGAGTAGGTGGCCCCCTCATCCTGATAGTAAACCCCCAGTTTGACATAGGAATAGGCGGCCAGCAGGGCAACTATTCCACCAAGAACTATCACCAATGGCGTAAATACGCCAACCATTGCGACTGAAATCCCGAGAATGGTAAAAATTCCACCCCCCACCATCCCACCGAGGGCGATGGCAATGAGTTCGGGAACGCCGAGAACTTTGTTTCGTTTTCTATGGCATGAATGATTATGGTTTGTTGGACAAGTCATCTAACACCCGTGCAACTGACGTCGAGCTGGCCTAATTGGGCGACCAGAACTCAATCCTATTGCCCTCAGGATCATAAAGGTGAACGACTTTAGCCCCCCAGGGATGATCTCTTGTTGGTGTTGGCTTAAGTCCTGCCTCGTGCAAATATGAATATGCCGCTTCAATATCATCGACTTCAAGCGTGATGGTAATGCCTTTGCCATCGCTGCTGTCAATAGAGGTCATCTTTTCATCTGCAATGCTTAAACGAGATGCCTCATTTAATTCGAACTCTACGAACCATGGACGAGAAGTCGTCACCTTCAACCCCAGTTGCGTTTGATAAAATGCGACCGTCTCTTGCCATTTCCGACAATACAAGATCGTGTTAACGGTTTTTATAGCCATCATCCAGGTTGAACCGATCCCTTGCTATGCAATCTTTAGCTTATCAAAGCGGATTTAATTTCCATATGGTTTACAAAAAACACAAAATATTGCCGCGAGTAGTAATAGATGAAATTTGAATAGAGCTCTCAGTGTTTTATTCATACTGTTTATGAGTAATTTTTGTGGGAGAGGGATCATTTTTGGATGATGTTCCACTTGAGGGGCTGTCAGGATTAAAAGGCAGTTTCTGCCTCTATGACCATCATGCCTTCAGAGATTCATGCACCTTTTTAGACAATTCTCGAATGTTGAACGGCTTGGAAATGAACTGAACGCCCTTGTCCAAAACACCGTGGTTAACGATAATGTTTGCTGTATAGCCGGACATATAAAGCACCTTGAGATCCGGTCTTACTGATTTCAGTCTTTCATAGAGAACCTTGCCATTCATTTTGGGCATGACGACGTCCGTAATGAGCAAATCGACTGTGTCTTGCTCCTTGGCGAAAACGGCAATGGCTTCTTCCGGCCCAGCAGCGGACACAACCGTATATCCCAGTTCCCGTAGACTTATTTCGGTCACTTCGCGCACCATTTCATCGTCTTCCACCAGAAATACCGTTTCCGATCCAGACACCGGTTCCTGATTTTCGGCTATCTTTAACGGCTCGGCTTCACCCGTTGAAGCCGGTATGTATATCCTGAAGGTGGTTCCGCGGTCCGGTTCGCTGTAGACATTTATGAAGCCGCCGCCCTGTTTCACGATTCCGTATACGGTGGACAACCCTAGCCCGGTGCCTTTGCCGATTTCCTTTGTGGTGAAGAAGGGTTCGAAAATATGGTCGATGTTTTCTGCATCCATGCCGATGCCATTGTCGCTGACTGAAATCTGCACGAAATCACCCGGTATGAATCCTATGTGTTTCCGGCAGTAGGCCTCATCCAGACTCACGTTGGCTGTTTCAAAGGTCAAACTGCCGCCTGCCGGCATGGCATCGCGGGCGTTGATTGCAAGATTCATAAGAATTTGCTCGATCTGGGTCTGGTCAAATTCGATATTCCTGATATCTCGGGAGGGGAAAAACTCCAGGGTGATATCTTCCCCGATCAATCGCGATAGGTTGTTTTCGAAACTACTGATGAGGTCGTTGATGTTCAGTACTTTCGGCTCGAAAACCTGTTTTCTGGAAAAAGCCAGTAACTGTTGGGTAATTTCCTGGGCACGCTTGGTGGCCTGTTGAATCTGTTCAAGCTCGCGTATAAACTGGTCGTCTGGAGCGAGCTTGATTTTAATGAGCTCCGAGTACCCCATTATGACGCTCAGCATGTTGTTGAAGTCGTGGGCAACACCTCCGGCCAGGCGTCCGACGGACTCCATTTTCTGGGATTGAATGAGTTGGGCCTCAAGCTTTTTGCGCTCATTGTTGGCATTCACCCGGTCAGATATGTCGCGGACATAGGCGACATGGTGCACCTGATCCTCGAAGTCAATATTTGTGGAAGAAATCTCCACTGGGAATACCGTGCCATCTTTTCGCCGGTGCAGCCTTTCGAGCCGTGCACCGCCGCTTTTTCTCACGTTCTGCCAATGCGGTCCCCACAGCTCTTGCGTAAATCCCACGTCGATATCCCACAGGTTAAGTTGCATAAGCTCGTCCCGGCTGTAACCCAGCGAACGGCAGGCTTGCGCGTTGACATAGGGGAACTGGCCTTCAGCGTTTATCCAAAACACCGCATCGGGCGACGACGCCACCGAAAGCTGGAACCGCCTGAGGGCGTCCTCTTTTGCCAAACGTAGAGATATATCCCGCACGATGGCCCACATGCCCATCGGCTGGCCATTGGGATCCTTGGCCAGGACGATCCTCAGCTCCACCGGCACGATGCTGCCGTCTTTGCGGAGGATCTCTTTTTCAAATATGTCGGAGTAACCCTTTACCAGTACCTGCTCATCGATGATCCGTTTTTCAAGACTATGCCATTTCGTAGGGGTGAGATCGAAAATGCTCAATTCAAGCAGTTCGTCCTTTGTATAGCCGACCAGATCCAGATATAGTTGGTTGGCCTCTATCACTCGGCCATTCACATCAGCAACCCCAAAGGCGTCCATCATATTTGCACAGAGTTGTTGGTACAAGGTTTCTGGATAAGTTCCATTTGTCATATCAAGTCTCCAAGCGAGAGCGCGGGGCATCTACGATGGCCCCGAGCAGCGCCTTGACCTGCGGGGTAACTTGCAGGGTATCTTGCGGGGTGACTTTTCTAGTGACTTGGGCCTCATGGGCCTCGACTTGTCCGCTCATTTGCCCGGTGGCCACACTGATATTCATGGGCGGCCCTTTCCCTCTTCCAGCTGTTCCATTACCCTGCGGCCCTGCTCGGTGGTTTGGTAGCGCTGTTTGCTGCTTTTGGGCTTGTCCGGAATTGTCATCTGAACCAAACCCTCGTCAAGAAGAGGCTTCAGGACTTGGTTCCTGAACTTGGTGCGATCCGTTCGTCCCGCAATCTCCATAAGATCACCAATTTGGCTTGCTATCAGACAGTTACGCATGATTTCGACTTGGTGCCCACTTAGTGCCAACATAGTGCCGACTTGGTGCCGACTGGGCCCTGACTGGGCCCTAGCCTCAGGATTTTTCCTCCGGATCGTCACCACAAAAAAACCGCCGTCAAGCCTGATTTCAAGCTCAGGAAGCCCGGCTTTCCGGCATCGCCGAATCATGTCACGGATACCGGTTCCCATGCGCTCAATGTACTTGGTCAGGTACATGGGCTCGGCAAGAAGCGGATTATGAGGAACGGAGGCATGGGGGCCGCGCAATTTTTCAAGCGTCAGGGTCGGTGGCAGTGTGCCGGGGTTCCAGACCTCGAGCCGGTCCTTAAAGAGCATGACCTGGACGCTCGCATTGCTGGTGTAGTCGCGGTGCACGACGGCATTGACGATGGCTTCGGCGACTACTTCCTGGGGAATTTCGTATTTCGTCGGAGCTTGGGTGCTTTCCGCCCGGGTTCCCACCCAGAGGTCTATCTTGGAGAGCACGAAATCCTTGGCCTGGTCCACGAGATCGAAAACCGTGCCTTTGTACACCTGATAGGAGGGAATTGGTTTTGCCACCTCATAGCCGTGGAAATGGGCGCATTTCACTTCGGAGGTGATCAGGAAACGTTGGGGCTGTTTGCCGAACAATAATATGGCGGCATGGGTCGGCCGTCCATTGTCGAGCAGATTGAGATGTGCAAGCACCTCATGGGGCGGCGTATCCCCCGGCAACGGGAAATTACGACCGCGCCGGGCAAGCATGAGAAAGCGAGTGACCTTCTCTTCGTCAAGGTTGTCAAGCGTTGCATTCCGGCAGAATGTGGCATCGAACGGACCGGAACGGATCAGTTCCTGCTCTTCAAGAATCCTGACGAGACTCGCATACACCGCGGCGATAAGCTCCTCGGCGGAATTGATCCGGCGTCGGATAAGACTATCGGCGACATCCGTTATCAGGGCTCTCATTTTCGGATGCCGAAGGCTGTCATCGGCACCCTTGACATAGATCAGCCGGGTCTTGCCCTTTTCGGTGGCCCGATTGAATTCACAGTGTGTCGGCGAAACTCCCCCGGCATCTTCCCGACCATACTCATTGCCGAAAATACCGAGATAGATATCACAACGATCCACCTCATCGAGGTAACACTGGTCCGCCCGCTGATCGGCCGCCGGCTGATCTTCGAACAGGAAATATTCGAAAAAGCGCCTCAGCAGCAGATCGCCTGAAAGGTATTCGGCCAACGCCTTGCGTTCGGCGGCAAACTCCTTTTGCACGCTGCTGATGAAAATCTTCATGCGCCAAATCCCAGTTGCTTGAGGATGCCCCGCAGGACGTCATCGGTTTCCCTGGCCGCCAGTTCGATCGCATTCAGTTCCGCCACAATCTCGGCAATGGGCCGGTAGGTTTCAGCGTCGCCGGTGTGGATGTTGTAGTCGTTTTTCACAAGCTCCCAGTTTGCCATCAATGCTCAGACCTTTGTTTCTCTGCGTATAGTATTATCAGGTAAATTTAACCTTATAAGTTGATAATTAAAGGGAAATATGGCATAACTATTTTATTGAAATCATTCAAAATGATGTTAGTATAATGCCAGGTAGGGGTGATGTCAACGCATAAACAGCTGATACTGCTTGAGGAGATGAGCAGGGTTATGCGGCGGCATTACTCGACTCACGCTGGGCATTCCTATTTGACCTGAAAGCGAGGAGGGTACAGGATTTTCTCACCCATCTGGCCATCAATGTGGAGGTTTATCCGGCAACTCTGAACCATTTCTTCCATACCCTTTAAAAACCTTTCAATCAGCAAGCGATAACAAAGCATGGGCGATCAAACCATTGTCAGATGGTTCACCATAACCTTTATCGCCTTATGTATCACTCTTTCCTTTTCATCTTCCCTGCAGGCTTTTGTGGCTGGCTCTGGCCATTCATGGTCTTTTGCCGATTTTACGACAACCATTCAATCGATCAAGATTCTCCGGCCGACCGTTGTTATCGATGTTGATGATTATAAGCCTGGCTCCCAGCCTGAGAGTGGGGCCGGGGGAGACCTGCAGCGGGTGCTCAGCCGGCTGCCTGCCGTAGAAAAGGGCTTGGTGGAACAACTGCGGGTGGTCCTGCTCAGCAGTGCAGCCGGTTGGCGGCTGACTCTGGATACTGTCATGGTCAGGATAGATGATTTCAAGGCTGATCAGGGTGGCGCAGGAACGATTACCGCCCATTGCGATTTCCAATATCCGCAGCGCTCGCTGTCCGCCGCCGGCAGCTTTGAACTGCAGCTTGCCGTTCAGGGAAAAATGGTTGCCGGTTCCGGCATGCTGGCACTGAACGGGACCCTGAACGATTCTTCTTACACCCTTGCCATCCCGCTGGAACTAGACCGAATCTTGAAACTTTCTCCCCGGTTGACCATCGCCGGGGGGGACCCCGTTGAAAGCCTGATAACCTGCGAATTGCCGACCGATGCATCACCGTCCTGGCGGTTTGAAATCGGTGGCAAGAATGCCACTTGCAATCAACTGCAGGAAATAGTTTCTTTAGTGCAGCCAGGGTGGGCAGCCATATTGCCGGGTGCCGGCACTGCTGACTACAAGATTGCCGTTCAGGGGCGGGATAAACTTTTCCAGGCACCGTATACCGCCTTGCTTTCCATGCAGGCACAAGGTTTGCGCTATCAGTCGCCCGATGGCACGATGGTGATGGAGGAGGTCGGCTGTTCCCTGGAGGCATCCATCTCGGTACCCGACCATGGCGAGGGTTCCCTGTCCCTTACGGTTGACGGCCATGGCGGCCCGGGCCTGTGGCGTGATTATTTCTGGGATTTCAGCGACCAGAAAATTGTGGGCAATCTGCAGGCGGTATGCAACGTTCGTGACGGTCGGCCGGTTTTTGCTTCAGGAGTGAAGGTGGTGGGAAGGCTCAGTGATTCTCCCTTGTGGGTTGGAAAGCTGCATGGGCGCTGGACGCCGGATGAATGGTCGGCGGTTTTTGACGGCCAACGGATGGATCTGGCCCGCCTGCTGGCTGTCTGGATGCCCGAATTTCTCGGCGGTGCTCCGCCGGGCATTGTCAAGGAGTTGTCGGTGGCCGGTCATGGACAGCTTTCAGCAGCCATGCGAAAAACTGGTGACCAGATTGTCGTCACCGGTGGGACGGCAAGGCTTGCCGTCAGTGAATTTTCGGCGGGGCGCTACGGCCGGCTCCTTGACAGCAGCTTGGAAATTCCCCTGGACGGGCTGGCCTGGAACGGCAAAACCCGAAAGATAGTCATTAAAGAATACAGTGCGCCATCGACCCTTGTCCTGGGAACGTTGACGGGCGACTATGTGGAGACAGCCGGACCACAGGATTTCCATCTTGCGTTCAGCAATGATGGCTTTGCCGTTGCCGAACCTTTGGCAGTGACCGCCCTTGGCTGTCCAGTAACTGTTTTCGGAATCCGGACCGGTGCTGCTACCGGCGAAAAAAATATCGCCCTGCAGGTGGCAGTCAGTCCGGCGATTGCCGGCCACCCGCTGCCATCGTTGCCGTTGCCGGATATCGCGGTGAATATTGTCGATGAAGTCCGCCAGGGCATCAACGCCAACCTGCAGCTGGTGCTTGCCGGCGAGCAGGTGACAACTGAAGGAAGTATCGCTTTTCCCCTGTTTCATGGCCAGGTGACGCTGGACAAGATCCGGCTTCGGCGGCCGTTTTCCCCGTCGCGGGTCATGGGCATGAACTGCCGGGCTGAAAAGCTTGATCTGCAGGAGATCACCGCCCAGGTGCCGGTTGGGTCGGCCAGCGGCATCATTGATCTGCAGCTCAACAACCTGGAACTCTCCTATGGGCAACCATCCAGTTTCGATTTAGAAGTACGATCGGTGAAGAGGTCCGGTGTGCCCCGTACAATCAGCGTCAAAGCCATTGAGAACCTGTCCATGCTGAGTTCAGGCACCTCCGCCGGCCAGGGGCTGCTGAACGTGGGCATCAACCGTTTTTTCAAACATTATCGTTATTCCGCTATCGGCTTGCGCTGCAGCCTGCGGGATGATATGTTTCATCTACGGGGCCTGATCCACCAGGGGGGCAGGGAATATGTAGTCAAAAGGGGGCTGCTCACCGGGGTTGATGTGATCAACCACCGGCCCGACAACCAGATCAGTTTTCGGGATATGCAGAAGAGAATCAACCGTATCTTCAACAAACCTTAAGCTCATGGTATGAATAACCGTTAAGGGAGGAACATGATGAAGAAAGTTCAACTGATGGCAACATTTCTGGTGGTCATTCTGGTGTCCTGTGTCACCATCAATATCTATTTTCCGGCGGCGGCGGTGGAAAAAGCGGCCGAGCAGCTTGTCGATGAGATCCGTTCGGGCATCCCGGTTCCCGAGGCTCCGGCGGCGCCCAACAACCTCCAGGAAGGTACCGAAGGCAAACCCCAGAGCTGGTTTATCAGCTTCGGCCGGCAGGCCTGGGCGGCGGAGGAGATCAATATCAATGTCTCCACGGCAACCATCAGGGGACTGCAGGCGTCAATGAAGAAGCGCTACCCGCAGCTGGTTGACTTTTATCAGCAGGGTTTTATCGGCGAGGGCAGGGACGGCCAGCTGCACCTGCAGCAGGCGGACCAGCTGGCTCTCAAACAGCGGGCCCGTTTGACCGGCCTGATCAATGATGAAAACAAGGACCGCCAGGCACTGTACATCGAGATCGTCAGTGCCAACCGTCTGGGCAATGATGCCCTGGAGAAAGTGACCGCCATCTTTGCCGATACCTATCGCAAAAAGGCCCAGAAGGGATGGTGGATTGAAGATGACCGCGGGAAGTGGTCGCGCAAATAGCTGATGATTGTGCAGGGATAATAAAAAAAGGGGGCAGATGACTATCTGCCCCCTTGGTCGTTATGCCCGGCCGGCACTGCCGAGGACATGCTTGTTTTTGAACATGATCATTTTGGTTAGTTCATCCCGGGCCGGCCCGAGGTATTTCCGCGGGTCGAACTCTTCCGGTTTTTCAGCGAACACCTTACGGATCATGGCGGTGACCACCAGCCGGCCGTCGGAATCAATATTGACCTTGCAGACGTTCGATCTGGCCGCCTGACGGAGTTGCTCCTCGGGGATGCCGACGGCAGCTTTCAGTTTGCCGCCATGCTGATTGATGATGTCGACGTATTGGGGCAGCACCGAACTGGAGCCGTGGAGGACGATGGGGAAACCGGGAATCCGGCGTTCAATCTCCTCAAGGATGTCAAAGCGCAGGGGCGGGGGAACCAGGACCCCCTGTTCATTCGGTTTGCACTGCTCCGGCCTGAACTTGTAGGCGCCGTGGGAGGTGCCGATGGAGATAGCCAGCGAGTCAACCCCGGTTTTGCCGACAAAGTCCTGCACCTGTTCCGGATCGGTGTAAATCGACTTGGCCGCTTCAACATCATCCTCGATGCCGGCCAGCACACCCAGTTCCCCTTCGACGCTGACATCATATTTATGGGCATACTCCACCACCCTGGCGGTCAGTTCGACATTCTCCTGATAGGGATGGTGGGAACCATCGATCATCACCGAGGAAAAGCCGCTTTCGATGCAGGAGACGCACAGTTCATAGGTGTCGCCGTGGTCGAGGTGGAGGGCAATGGGCATCGTGTAGCCCGCGTCGCAGGCCATCCGCACCGCCCCTTCGGCCAAGTAGCGCAGCATCGTCTGGTCGGCATACTTGCGGGCGCCGCTGGAAACCTGGATGATCACCGGTGACCCGGACTGGCCGCAGCCGTTCATGATCGCCTGCAGCTGCTCCATGTTGTTGAAATTGTAGGCAGGGACGGCATAGCCGCCGGCCATCGCCTGCCGGAACATTTCTGTGGTGTTGACAAAGCCAAGCTTGCTGTAGTGGACCGCCATTATCTGCCCCCTTTCATCTATTGCATGAAAAACATGTCCAACGATAGTCTCGTTAAAAATAGTACATTTGTGGGAAAAAGCAAGTCAAAAAACTATCCATCCACCTAGAGCGGCAGCTATTCCTGCTAAGAGCAGGAAAACATGGCGATAATGACGACCCCGACAACCATGATAGCGGCACCGAGCAGCCGTTCCCTGATCCTTTTTTCGCCGAAGACCAGCAGGCCGAAGAGGATGCTGAACAGTACGCTGGTGCGTTTGATGGCAATGACGTAGGGTACCAAGGTCAACTGGATGGCATGCATCTGCAGGATCAGCACCAGGGCGGCACTCAGGCCGATGGGTGCCAGCTTCCTGATCCGCATCGTAGACAGCCGCCGTTCTGCAGCCGGCGACAGCAACCAGACGATGGGGGCCACGGCCACAAACGAGTCGACGGCAATGACCCAGGCAAGGGGCGATGAACCGGTGATGCCAATCTTGTCAATATTGGCGGTGACACTCCAGATCAAGGCCACCCCCAACATCAGTCGGGGTCCCGGTTCCCGCACCAGGGCCCGGAACGGCTCGAGAAACCCTTTGTGGTATTCATGGATATTGAGCAGGTAGGAGCCCACCACAATCAGAATAATTCCCGTCATGCTGGCGGCACTGGGAAGCTCGCCAAGCATCAGCGGCGAGGTGACCAGCAGGAAGAGGGGCGTCAGGGTGATCATGGGAATGGTAAGGGACAGGTCTGAAGCCTTGAGCGCCTTGATGTAGAGAATGGTCGCGCCGATGTGCAGCAGGCCGCCGGCAAACAGGGCCGGCCAGAACCGTGGACCGAGGGGCGGCAGGTCAATGACCAGCAGCAGGGGCAGCAGAAAGGGCAGGGCACCGGCACTCCAGGCCCAGGCAACCAGGTAAGGATTGGCAGTGGTCACCGCTATTTTGCTGAAAACATCTTTCAAGGCAGCAGCCAGGGCGGTGAGTACGGCGAGGATAAACCAGAGTTTAAGCATCCCCCCAATTACCGCGCCGCCTGAACGGCAATGGGCTTGAGCAGGTTTATGAGATCGGCCGGCAGGATCTTCACCAAAAGTCCCCGCCGGCCGCCGTTGATGTAGATGTACGGCAGCCGGACAATGCTTTCCTCCATGTAAACCGGCAGGGCTTTTCGGGTGCCGAAGGGCGAAATGCCGCCAACCTGGTAGCCGGTATGCCTGGTGGCCGCGGCCGGCTGGCATGGGGTGATGCTTTTGACGTTGATTTCCCTGGCCAGGGCTTTAGTGGAGACCTCCTGGTCGCCGTGCATGAGGATCAGCAGCGGCTGGTGATTTTCATCTTCCATTACCAGGGTTTTGATTACCTGGTGCTCGTCAACCCCCAGCTCCCGGGCGGCGACCGCGGTACCCCCGTGGTCTTCATAGGCATAGGGCTGCAGCTCAAAGGCCGCCTGATGCTGCTGCAGCATCCTGATGGCCGGTGATGAGGGAATGTTAGCGGTCTTTGCCATTGTCAGGGATATGGAATGAAGGATATTGCTGTCTCAGCGTTCCTGGAGCAGCTTTTTGGCGTTCACCAAAACCTCCTGCTCCCGGGCCGTAAATGAGGAAAGCGCATCGGTAAAGGCAGTATACGGCTGTTGTTTCATCCATGAAGGAACCCAGGAAATGGGCATGAATGCTGAACAGCAGAAAACGATGTTCATGGCAATCAACAGGCAGATCAGCAGATCAGCAGACGCATATTTCCAGGCATCATCGCTGTGTCGTTTGGCTTTCAGCTGTTTTTTGCCTTTTTCGGCAATAATCCCCCGTTTGAGAAAGCCGGCCAGGATGCGGTACACATTATAGCGGCCATGCAGGCTCCGATCAATAATCTCCTGGACGGTAAGGTGCTGCTTCACCAACGCCAGAATCTGCTCCTCTTCAGCGGTAAGCTGCTCTCTGAAATCAGCCAGAAAGAGAGCATCATCGCTATCGGCAGCAAAGGTTGAACATGGCTCATAAATCGCTTCCAGGGAAGCAACATGCTTCTCAAACAGGGACAACTCATCTGT
Source organism: Candidatus Anaeroferrophillus wilburensis (assembly GCA_016934315.1). Taxonomy (NCBI): domain Bacteria; class Deltaproteobacteria; order Candidatus Anaeroferrophillales; family Candidatus Anaeroferrophillacea; genus Candidatus Anaeroferrophillus; species Candidatus Anaeroferrophillus wilburensis. Next base: position 60,777 of record JAFGSY010000030.1, read on the forward strand.
TTGCCGGAGAATTTCCAGGAGAATATAGTCGGACGGCTGAGGCTGCAGATAGGGAGTTTCATAGAGGCTTCTGGTCGGCTCAAAAGAATATGAACCCTTTTTCCAGCCGAGCATGGCGGCCAGAATTTCAAACAGCCGCATCTGGTTGAATGCTGCCATCTCTTGATGACTTAAAATGCCGTGGTCAACCAGTACCCGTTCCATGGAGGTTTCCCGGCGGATCTGTTCATGGCGCATGGTGCTGGACTGGGCGGGAGACAGCCGCCCTGACTTTTTCATCATCTCTTCAAGGTCAAAAGCATGGTTTGCCAGGCTGCTGCTCATGCCGACAATCATGCCCTCCTTGAAAAACCAGGAGCAGTTGCCCTCGGAACTTTCAACTTTCAAAATGCCGGTTTTCTGCTGCTGAGAGATCAGCTGCAGGACATCCGTCAGATCAAAACCACCAAGATAGCCTTTAAGTTCATTGTTTTTAGGCATGAGCACGCATCCGGGGCACCGTATCTTTATTGGGAGACTGTCTGCCGCTGCCGACAGCGTTTACTCCAGCTGTAGATGTTTATTGAATAGAGTCCGACGACCAGCAGCAGGGGGAAAACTTTTATTCCCCATGGGGATCCAGGGGGAAACAAACCACAATGGACAAGCTGGTGTCTGGTCAGGAAGATGACAACTGCCAGGACGAACCCGCCCCAGAGCATAAAAAAGCCTTTGATGGTTTCTCCCAAAACCAGTTGGTAAGTTCCCGGAATCAGGAAACCGCATACCAGCATCAGGCGATCGGCAATCCAGGTGAAGACCCTGATTTTTTTGCGCTGCTGGAGAGCAAATGAATCATTGTCAGCTTTTCTGGCAATATGCAGGCATGATGGACAGGCATGAAAGGCCCGGCCTATACCATGGAAGGTCGTGCCGCAGAGCGGGCAGAATGCTCTGTTTTTGTCCCGTTTGATCCAGAGGACGGCGATAATCACTCCCACCGTCACCAGAAAGGCAACATAGAGCAGCAGCGCTCCCCATGGAGCAAAGAAAAGCCGGTAGAATTCGTTTTTGTCCCCGGTGGTTAGGAGCTGCTCGGTCACCAGTCGGTAGGTATAGGACCATGGCAAAGGTTCGTGAATCAGAACCGGATCGTTGGCACGCCGTTCTTTCGCCAATTGTTCCTGAATCATTTTGGGAGATAATTCCCACGCATGAATGAAAGATGCTTCGCTTTCAGCCAGTGAAAATGATTCTTTCATGTAGGCATGATTCAGGTTGTAGTGATAAATGCCGCTGGCCGGCTTGCAGGCGATGGCTTTTTTATAGGTGTTGATCGCCTTTTCACTCTCATTATTGAGAAAGTAGAAGTTGGCCAGGTTATTGTATGCCGCGGCTTCCGGTTGCGGATCAATGGCAATAAGCTGTTCCAGAGCGGAGATTGCGGCGGTGATATCGCCGGCATTGCCAGCGGCAACAGACTGGGAAAAAAGGGCCAGAACCTGTTCTGCATTATGCTGGCTGCCGGCTGCCAGCATATGCTGTTCCTTGGAGCCATAGCTGTCAAAATTCACCTGCAAGGCCGGGCGTAAGATTGGTGAACTGAGACTTTTGATTGTTTGCAGTCCATTTTGATAGGCAAAAGGGGAAAAGAACAGCATGACCAGGGTCAGCAGATAAGCCAGCCGCTCTTTGAGCGTCATGAGGTGAAAAAGGCAGATGAACAACAGGAAGAGTCCCGGAAGGAGAAGGATAGAACGAAAAAACATCATGGCACTGGCAGCCAGCAGAGCACAAACAAGAAGCGATGGTGTCAGCCGATTAAACCGACGTTCCAGGGTTTCCCGCAGTGCCTGGATATACCGCAGCAGCAGGGCAAGGGTCATAAAGGTCATCAGCCAGAGAGGCAGGTAAGCTGCGCTGAACCACAGAAGTGCAATGGCCTGCAATCGTTGTCCCTGGTTGCTGAACAGCCGGCCAATGGCGGCAAAAAAGGAGGCAAGAGAAGAGAAAAAACGTTTTTTACTGAAGGCCAGACTACTCTGGGACTGGTAAAATGCGGAAAAATCCGGCGAAAGGCGGAGGGCATAATCGGTCAGGGCCTGGGTGCCGGTTGCATCTTGCCGGGCGTTTGTTTCTTCAGCGAGAGCCAGGAGAGCCAGCGAGTAGGGCCTGGTATTGGCAAAGCCCTCTTTGTCCCTGGCGGCCAGCAACAGATCCAGATTTTTGCTGACCAGATTCAAATCACGGTGCCGGTATGCGCTGAGAAATTGCTGCCAGGCAGCCTCCATCAGACTTTCGTTTTCCGCCAGCAGCGCCTTCGGTGCAGCCTGTTCGTCCTTGGTGTAACTCTCCCGTTCAATTTCAGTTGGAGGGGCGGCAGGTAAAGGAAGACCATCTCCAGAAGCACGGGGCGGAACGATTCTGGTTGCTGGAATATCTGGCAGATGTTCTGTTTCTGCAGGAATGCTGTCATCTTCCCGGCGGGGATCAATGGCGGGAACAATGATGGTTCCGGGAAACTCATGCTGTCCATTACTGCCCGCCAATGCCGGTTCCTCATTCTGGGAAAGCGCAGTTGGCTGGTTTATTGTCTGCTGTTCGGTGGAGGGAAGCGTTGTATCAGGTGGAGGTTCGGCTGCCACTGTTCCGGAAGCACCAATCCATAGGACGGCAACGGCAATAACGAAACCGCATCGTATCCGGGATGAGATACTGGTTTTCATTCTTCATTAAGAAGGTGGTTAATCGTTAATGAGATGTCAACCGATAACAGCTGGTTTCGATTCTCATTGACTGCAACTTGCAGGGGAACGGTAATCGTATACGGATCGTTAAGGATAACCTTGCCGACCCGGACGACTTCAGGCTTGAATCCGCCAGCCGGTGACAGCCGGACGCCAGGTGGCTGCAAACCCATGTTGGGGAGCTGTGATGACATGGCCGCCTGCATCGGGGATTCCAGATGGGGGGGGGCGCTCATGCTGCTGAGAGTCGGTGTGGCTGCCTTCTGTTCTTGAACATCGATTGACGGTTTTGGCGGAAAATCCGGTGCTGTTTTTGCGGTCGCAGAACCCTTGGTTTTCAAGTTTTGCAAAACCATTTTGCAGCAGCTGGTCAGGGCGGGCAACACACCACTGCCTTTTACCGCCACCGATTCGAAGCAGGGTAGTCCTTTGGGATTAAGCTGGGCATTGAGTTCGGCAACACTGAGGATGTCAGGCATATCCCGCTTGTTATACTGGAAGATCAAGGGCAGGGAGTCAATGTCGCGATTGTAATAGGTCAGGTTATCCTTAAGGTTTTGCAGACTTTCAATATTTTCCTGGGCCATCGACCGTCGAGAGTCGGCAACAAAAATAATCCCATCGGCACCGGTCAGCACCGCTTTCCTAGTTGAATTGTAATACACCTGTCCGGGGACGGTATAGATATGGAATCGGGTTTTGAAACCGCCGATATTTTCCAGTTCAATAGGCAAAAAATCAAAAAACAGCGTCCGGTCGGCATCGGTTGCCAGGGAAACAAGATCGCCGCGCTGTTTCGGATTAAGCTTCACATGGATATATTGAACATTGGTGGTTTTACCACATAACGCCGGACCGTAATAAACGATTTTTGCCCCGATCTCCTTTTTCTGATAGTTGAAAATGGCCATTAGATATCCTTGTCAGCAGGCGATGGAGCAGGTTGGGAAGGTTTAACCTTAAGCATGGTCAGCTTCCAGGGCGGCGATCTTTTGAGCCACCTGTTCATAATTTGGATCCACCGAAGCGGCTTCGCGAAATGCTTCCAAAGCCCGGGAGGAATCCTCCAGTTCTTTGAAAATCAGGCCCATCTCATACTTGAAAACCATGAAATCCTTTCTGGTCAGTCCACGTTCCCGCAAACCCTGCTGAAACTGGGACAACGATTCCTGCATATTGCCCTGTTCATGGTAAAGCCGGCCACGCAACAGCAGAGTCGGAATCCTGAAAGCGGTGAAATTCAGTGCCACCTTGCTTTCTTCAAGGGCCTGCTCCGGCATCCCCAGCTCTTTGTAGGCGAGGGCCATATTATAATGAAATTTCTGCTGATCAACATCTTCACTGGCAGACTGCTCCCGTCCTTCTTTAAATGTTTCTTTCAAGATTTGGAAAATCTGTTCAACGCCGATATCGTCACGAACGTTCCCCCCAGGCTGATGGCTATCCAAACTATCGGACAACGTTGATACATCGTCCGACAGCTCTGCCCCAAGGTCAAAAAAATCACCATCCTGATCCGATACCGTTGCCGCGGCCCGGGATTTTCCCGTTTCATCGGCAACGATAATATCGGAATAGATGCTTTTTTCCGCCTCCTGGAACTCAGGAAAAAGATTATGCAGCATGCTGCGGAATTTTTCCTTGTCAGGGGCAATATCGATAATCTTTTCCAGAATGCCCAGAGCTTTTTCAGGCTGCCGTTTTTTCTGATAATATTCAAAGGCCTGCTGATAATAGGTTATTGCATCAGCATAGAGGTTTTCCCGTTGATAGATGCGGGCCAGACTGAGATTGGCATCCAGATGGTCGGGGTCGATCTTGGTTATTTTTTTGTAGAGGGCGATGGCCATCGGGGCAAACCCGTGGTCGACGTAATGCTTGGCCGCAGTATTATACTCCGTCAGCGCCTCATCGGTCATCTTTCCAGAGAGCAGTTGATCAGCCAGTTTAATACGGATCCGGAAGTTCTTCGGGTTTCCCTGGATCTGCCGGCGGTATTCTTCAACTGTCGGAGCAGCGCTCTGACGACTGCTTTTCTGCTGTTTTGAAAAAATATTTTTTACTTTGCTGAAAAAACCTGTTGATTGTGACAAAATAGGTCCCTGTTCTGTGGCTGATGAAGACCACAGTGCATGTTCAAAAAAAGGCGCAAAACCCCTAAATGAGAGCGAAAGTTATTATAATTTTTGACATTTGTCAATTGATTTGCTAGGTTTCGAAGCGCCATCCGGCTCTCTTTTCTATCATCGGCTGGGGGAAATATTTCTTGAGTGATGGAGAAAGAAAAAGTAGCTGCGATAGCGGTGAACAGATGCACCGGCCGCCGCCGCTTCGTCCTGCGGCGGTCATTGGCATCATTGCGCCGTCAAGTCCGGTTAAGGATGATCTGCTGATTCGTGGTCGGCAGTATCTCTCGCAAGCTGGTTATCATACGGTGGTAGGTGACAGTATTGCCGAGCGTCAACACCATCTGGCCGGCACGGACGAACAACGCCTGGCGGATATTTACCGGATGTTCAACGATTCCGGCGTTGACGCTGTTTTTGCCGCCCGTGGCGGATTCGGTTGTGCAAAACTCCTTGACAGGCTTGATTATACGGTTTTTTCCGGTCAGCCAAAGCTGCTGGTAGGCTATAGTGATATTACCGCCCTGCAGCTGGCGCTCTGGCAGCATAGCCGCCTGCCAACCATCTCCGGTCCCATGGTTGCCGTCGAGATGGCCCGTCCGGGGATGATCAACGAGCCCTTATTCTGGGGTCTGCTGGGCGGTGTGCCGCTGGCTGAGACCAGTGCCATGATGAGCCGGTATCTCAATGAGTGGGTTGCCTTTGACCGGCCACAGCCAATCAAAGGTCGATTGTTGGGAGGAACACTCAGCGTCATCGCGTCACTGGCCGGCAGCCGATTTCTGCCGGATTTCAGCAATGCCGTACTCATTCTGGAAGAACATGGGGAGCGCCTGTATCGCCTGGACCGCTATCTGACCCAGCTGCGGCTGGCCGGGGTGTTCGCAAAGGTGTCCATGGTGATCCTGGGACAGATGCTGCTGCCTGACCAGGAGGAACAGCCGTTGTTGGCTCCGTTTTTGCGCAACTTTTTTGCCAATGATCACTTCCCGGTTGTTTATAATTTCCGCTATGGCCACTGTTCCAACAGCTTTATCTTCCCCCAGGGGGCGACGGCGAGCATTGATCTGCCGGCCTGCCGGATAACCTTGCTCGACCATTGTGTCAGTCTGGCGTCATAATAAAAACGTAATCTTTGCAGCGGATAGGGGTCGGTCATCTGGACCATCAAGTGCCCGCCACCTGGCCTGCATCAAAAAACACTCGGGAACCGGTAATGGACTCAACACTCAAAGAACTGGATCAGCACTATATCTGGAAACCCTTTACCCAGATGAAGGAACAGCAGCCGGCGATCATCATCGACCGGGGAGAAGGGATATATCTCTATGATCAGGAAAACAAGCGCTACATCGACGGCATCTCCTCGTGGTGGGTTAATATTCATGGCCATAACCACCCGGTATTGAATGAGGCGCTGCATCAGCAGGTTGATAAAATTGCCCACTGTGCTCTGGCTGGGCTTTCCCACGAACCGGCAATCCTCCTGGCAAAAGAGCTGGTTGACGTCCTGCCGGCAGGCCTGGAACATGTTTTTTATTCAGACAATGGTTCAACAGCGGTCGAAGTCGCGTTGAAAATGTCCTTTCAGTATTGGCAGAATCGGGGCTTTTCGCAAAAAACAACGTTTCTGGCACTGGAGCATGCCTACCATGGAGACACGCTGGGGGCGGTCAGCGTCGGTGGCATCGACATGTACCATCAGATTTTTCGCCCCCTGCTGTTTCCGGCTATGCATGCGCCGGCCCCCTGCTGTTATCGTTGCCCCGCCAATAAAGAGGTCAGCACCTGCAGTCAGGAATGTCTATCCTTTCTTGAAACCGTACTTGCGGAACAGGCGGACAGGATATGCGGGATTATCATTGAGCCGATGGTCATGGCGGTGGCCGGCATGTTTGTTTATCCGGCTGCCTACCTGAAAAAGTTGCGCCATTTGTGTGATATGTATGACGTCCACCTGATTGCTGATGAGGTGGCTGTAGCTTTCGGCCGGACGGCAGCCATGTTTGCTTGTGAACACGCCGGCATTACACCGGATCTCATCTGCATGGCCAAAGGTTTGACCGGCGGCTATATGCCTCTGGCGGTGACCGGGGCAACAGATGCCATTTTTCAGGCTTTTTGGGGTGATTACGATCAGGGAAAAACGTTTTTTCATGGTCACAGCTATACCGGCAACCCGCTGGCAGCGGCAGTCGGATTACGCAACCTGGAATATTTCCGGGAAGCCAAGATTGTCGACGGAGTACGTAAGAAAGCGGACTACTTTCAACGGCAACTGCAGAAATTCCGGGAACTTGACCATGTGGGAGACGTGCGGGGCATAGGTCTTATCGGTGCCGTTGAACTGGTTGCCGACCGTCATGGCAAAAAGTCCTATCCGCCGGCGGAGAGGGTGGGTAAGCAGGTGACTGACCTGTGCGTCACAAACGGCGCCTATCTGCGGCCATTGGGCGATGTGGTCTACTTCATTCCCCCGTTGTGTATTGAAAAGCACCAGATTGATGAGCTGTTTGCCATTGCCTATGATGCCATTAATCTGGTTACCAAAAAGATTGCGGGATGAGTTGCATGAATTTTCCGCTGGTGGTCAGTGCCTGCATGATGGGCATCAGGTGCCGATACGACGGCACGGTTAAAACCAATGAGCGGCTGGTGCGGTTTTGCCGCGAGCACGCTGTGCCACTGGTTCCCCTCTGTCCGGAACAGCTTGGAGGTCTGCCAACCCCCAGGCCGGCGGCCTGTTTCAGCGGCGGTGACGGTAGCGCGGTACTCAGGGGGAATGCCCGACTTTCCATCCCTTCCGGGGGTGATGTGAGTGATGCCTTCAGGCTTGGGGCTCAACAGGCGTTGCATGTTGCCCAGAGCGTCGGGGCAAGCGGGGCGATTTTAAAGGAAAAAAGTCCATCCTGCGGCGTTCATCTTATTTACTGCAGCGACACCCTGGTTGCCGGCTGCGGTGTAACCACGGCCCTGTTCAAAGAGAACGGTCTTTCCATCTGGACAGCGGATGAATTCATAGCTGCCGGCAGCCAACCAGCCGGTGCGGAGAACCCTTGATGCTCAGAATAACGTTTCATGGCCATGCCTGCTTTCTTATTGAAACAGACCAGGTTGCCCTTTTGACTGATCCTTATCTCAGCGACAATCCCCTGGCCGTAATCGGTCCGGCATCAGTTAAAGCCGATTATATCCTTTTGAGCCATGGACATCCCGACCATGTGGGCGATACGGTTGCCATAGCCAAACACTGCGGGGCTGCGGTTATTGCTCCTTTTGAACTGGTTCAGCTGTGCCAGCGTTTGGGGGTGGTCAAAACCCAGTCGATGAACATCGGCGGCCGGCTTGACGCCGGTAAGTTTGCCATCCAGATGACCATCGCCCACCACAGTTCGGCCTATGTCCATGAAAGTGAACTTATCTATACCGGCAGCCCTTGCGGCTACCTGATGACAATCGGCGGCAAAACCATCTATTTTGCCGGTGATACTGCAGTCTTTCAGGATATGGCGGCAATTGGCAGCAATGGTATTCATGTTGCCCTGCTGCCCATCGGTGATCTGTATACCATGGGTCCTGAGGCTGCCAGAGAAGCAGTGGAACTGCTGCAGCCGGATCTAGTGGTGCCGATGCATTATAATACCTGGGAGGTTATCAAGCAGAATCCCCATGAGTTTGTCGACTCGCTCGACCGCTATGGTTGCCGCGGAGTCGTTTTGCATCCCGGAGAAAGCATGGTGCTCCAGTGAAACTTCCGGTCAGTCACCAGTATGATGTTATCTGCCGTGGCGGCAGCCTTGGCCCGTTGCTGGCCGCCCTGCTGCTGGCCAGAAAAGGGAAAAACGTGCTGCTGCTGCCGGCGGCCGAAGATGCGGGCGGTTTTTCTCCCTTTCTTCTGCCGGTTGCTGCCGGCGTTCCCTTGGACATCCTGACCTCTGAAAACCTCCTGGACGGTGCCGTGACAGAAACGCCCGGCAACTGGTTCAGCTGGACGGATGGTACCCATGATTTTTCCTGCCCGTCGGCCACGGATGATCGCCGCCGGGCCTTCGCCATGCTGATGGCGGATGATTATCCTGCCCGGAAGCAGCACTGGGCGCTGTTTGAGGATATCTGGCAGGTCATTGACAGAATCATGGGTGATGGCCTGATGATCCCTCCCATGACCTTGAAAGATCATGGCAAAATACTCCAGCAGCTGGTTAAAAACCGGGTGCTCCTGGATAACCGGAGCCGGGGGATAGCTTCCCTGCTGACCGATTCAGGCATATCTCCCTGGCTGCATACGTTTGTTTCATCCTTTGTTTCCCTGATATCGTTATACTGTTATCAAAACCTGCCGCTGCTCAGTTTTGCCTATGGCTTTGCCACCTTGTTTCAGGAAGCCCGGTATGTCAATATTGACCGGTTGCAGGAGGCGGTGCATCATGCCATCCTTGATTGCGGGGGCGTACTTTCATCCACCGATTACCAGGTAGTTTTTGATGGAAAATGGTATATCGGTATTGGCAATGCCGGTAAAGCCCAGATCCGTAGTCGGTCGTTTATTGCTGACTCGGATGAAACGATGCTGGCCAGGGAAATCCCACCTGTTCACCAGCGCCGGGATTTTTTTCGCCAGTATGCTCACCGGCAGCCCGGCAGGGTTGTTAAACACTTGCAGTGCATGTTTCCTGAGCAGTCCGGGATGGTGGCCGGCCGGCAACGGCGATATGTTTTTGAACCGGGACGGGAAAATGAACTCTATCTCCTTACTGCCGGCCAAGAAGCCGCCGGCAAGAACAGTATGGATCTCTACTGGTGGGAAAGTGACGCTAAGAATAATGACAACCGGTGGGCACCGGCGCTGCTTCAGCGTCTGACCGGCGTAAAGCCGGGGAGGATGACTCTCTGTTCTTCGACCGGCAATCCAGTCAAGAGATGGGGGTATCAGCCGCGGCTTTCTCCGGTTATGGGGGCTGCCTTTGTGCCGATCAACAGCGTCTATAAAAACTTCTATCAGGTTGGCTGGGAAACCCTGCCCGGATTTGGTCTGGGGGGGGTGGTGTACGGGGCAAAAATGACGGCTGAAAAAATAGCCACCAGTGAATATCTCTAGAAGAGCATCCTGCAATATTTAACAGCTTTCTGGCTGAAATTATCTTTTGTTATTAATAGGTTAAGAGATTTATTTAAAGGGAAATATCATGAATACGCTTGATTCATTTATCATTATTGTCATCCTTGTCTCCGTGCTGATGGGATTCTACAAGGGGTTTTTTGCCGAAATGGTTGCCCTCGTAGGACTGCTGGTCAGCATCGTTCTCGCCAGCCGCTACTATCAGGTGCTAGCGCCCCACCTGGAGGATTTTATCACCATTAAGCCACTGGCCAGTTTCATCTCGTTCATGCTTATCCTTTTTGCCACCATGCTTGCCTTTTCAGTGCTGCGCATGGCGATCAAGAAGGCCACCATTCAGATGGAGATGGGATGGGCTGACCATCTGCTGGGATTGCTTTTAGGGTTGGTGAAAGGACTCTTTTTCTCCTCGATTGTCGTTCTAATGATCATCTCCGTCTGGGGCGGCGATATACGACTGATCAGAGGTTCCCAGGCGGTTCCCATTATTAGTAAATTTTCCCAGATAACAGCCGGTTTATTGCCGGATACCTTGAAAAAATCCATAATAAGGCAGTTTCAGGATAAATAGGCGGGCACGGCTGATTTGGCTGTGGCCATTGATGGATTGAGGTTGATGAAGATGAAAAAGATACTATTGCTGGCTGTCTGTTGGCTGCTGGTCCTGCCAGGATCGATCGCTGCCCAGCAGCAGCTGTCCAACACCATGATTATTGCCCGTGGCAGTGCATTGCTTGCCGCAGATCAGACAGCTGCCCGCCGGGAAGCGATCAATGATGCCCTTGGCAATGCGCTGCATTCCTATGTCTATGACCAGCTGCTTGCCAATCACAGCGATGATGAACTGATCAATGAGCATATTTTTAACCGTCAGGACCGCTATATTCTTTCCTATGAAATCATTTCCGACCGCCTGTTGGGCGACCTGTTCCAGATAGAGTTGGCAGTCCATGTCAATCAGGAACTGGTGCAGGAAGAGTTGGCAATGATCATGGAGCCGGAAAAAAGAGCTGTGCAGGATATCCGCCTGATCATTATACAGCGTTATGGTACGGCACCACTTTCAACCGTGCCTCTTCTTGAGCAGTCCCTGCCACTGGAGCCATCTTCTCTGGCGGAAAACCTGCATGGCGAGTTGGCAGCCTATGGTTTTATGCTGACCTATCATCCGAATATCTCTGATGAGCTGCAGCAGCTGTTCCTGCTGACCACAGAAAACCGGCGGACGCCAGATAATTCGCTGCCGGTTTCGGCCGGCCGGTTCAAGGAACTGCTGCCCGGTGACCTGGCAATTTTTATCGATTTGCAGCCAATGGAGGAAAAACACATCGGTACGGTCGACAAACTGCTGCTCTCGGTTGACTACGATATGACCTTTGTGGACATGAAAAACAACTCATTGGTCATCCTCCCCCCTGCGGCCACCCAGGTGCTGGCTGAGAGTCTTCCGGCCGGTATGCCGCTCCTGGCGGAAAAGCTCAATGCGCAACTGAAGAATCAGATCATGGACCGCATGCTGCGTGAATATGCTGTGTTCCCGGAGAATGAACAGGAGATTATGCTGGCCATCAATGGCTTTCGCCAGCACCGTGATTTCAAGCAGTTTACCGATGAACTGGAAACCCTGCGGACCGTTGGCGCCGTCCGTCTGCATGCCCTTTCAGCAGGACACATTGAACTCAAAGTGAGCACCTATGCAACGATGGAACTGCTGATTGAATGGTTGAACCGTTTTTCACCGGCCGACGGTTCCTATGCCCTGCGCTCGCAACTGCTGCCAAGTTCTGTTGATACGGTGCTGGTCCAGGTTGATTATGCTGTGCACCCGGATCAGTGAATCCTGCCGGCAGCAGATTCCGGCGTTTCCCACCACCCCCCTTTTCCTGGCGGTATCCGGCGGCCTTGATTCAATGGTTCTGCTGCAGGTGATGAGGGAGCTTGGCCGGCGGATGCCGCTGGATTGCACGGTTGTTCATTTTAACCATCATCTGCGCGGCACCCAATCAGATGACGATGAACGGTTTGTAGCCCGCATGTGCCGGGTTCATAATCTCCCGCTGATTATGGGGCAGGGAAGGACCATTCGCCGAGACCGGCGGCAACTTGGCCTCTCGCTTGAAGATGCCGCCCGTCAGGCCCGTTATGCTTTTTTTTTCCGCTGTCTTGAGGCCCGTCCCGACAGCTGGCTGCTGACCGCCCATACTGCCAATGATCAGGCGGAGACTGTGATCATGAATCTTTTGCGGGGCAGCGGTTTGCGCGGGCTTAAAGGGATTCCGACAACTAGGCAGCATATTGCGCGGCCGATGCTCGGCATCACCAGGGAAGAGGTGGAACGATATGCCAGAGAGCAGCAGGTTGATTTTGTTGAGGATCGCAGCAATGCCTCCCTGGAGTTTACCCGCAACCGCATCAGGCATCAGGTGATGCCGGTTCTTCGGGCAGCGGCCGGCGGGAGCCATCTAGACCGGCAGCTGGCAACAATGGCTGCAGGTTTGGCTGATGATCTGGCGATCATCGATAGGTTGGTGCAAACGTTTTTTGACCGGTGGGTTGCCGCCGGGGGGAACTCTCTGACTATCGACCGTCAGCAATTGCAACAGCAGGACTGTGGTCTCATCCCTCACATCCTGGAACGGGTTATTTACCAGGCCGGTGGAAAAAAGCAGCTTCAGCAACGGACAATGGCAACGCTGGTCAACCTGATCATGAAAAAAAACCCCAAGACGGTAACCTTGTTCCATCTTGATAAATCTTTGACCATGGAAATTCATCGACAGTCGCTGGTATTTGCCAGCAGCGTCAGGGAGGCAATGCCGACTGCCGGCTTTTCCCTGTCAATACCCGGTCCGGGAAGCTATGTGCTGCCCGGCAGCCGGGGCAGGTTAACCATCAAGTCCCTTGAGCGGAGGAGGGTTGATCTGCAGCAACTGGCGTCCCCGGCCACTGACCATGAGTTCGCTGATGCCGCGGACATCCAATTCCCTCTGCTGGTCCGCTCATGGGAAGCGGGAGATTTTTTTTATCCCTTGGGAATGCAGGGCAAACGGAAAAAAGTGAAAATTTTTTTTACTGATGCTAAAATAGCTCTGGATAAGAAAAAGGATGTTCCTCTGTTATGTCAGCGTGACGCCATTATCTGGATTGTCGGCCATCGGCTTGACAACCGTTTTGCCATCAGGCCGGCAACCGCCACCTGTCTGGAGATGATCTATGAAAAGGGTGCTTCCCACTGATCGGATTGCGGCGGCGGCAGCACAGCTGCGGAAAGCAAAACGGGTTGTAGCATTAACGGGGGCCGGTATCTCGGTTGACAGCGGCATCCCGGCTTTCAGGGGCAGCCAGGGACTTTGGGAACACTATGATCCGCAGGAATATGCCCATATTGACGCTTTCATCAGCAATCCCCGGAAGGTATGGCGCATGCTGGCGGAGATGCTCGCATTGGTCTACGACGCCAGGCCGAACCCGGCCCATCTGGCGCTGTCAGCAATGGAGGCTAACGGCCTGCTGCAGGCTGTTGTTACCCAGAACGTCGATGGTCTGCATCAGGCTGCCGGCAGTAAACGGGTGGTTGAATTTCATGGCAACACCCGCAATTTGACCTGTTTGTCCTGCAACCATCGGGAAGCGATCGCCAGTTTTGCTGAGCTGAATATCCCTCCCCTTTGCCCTCGCTGCCAGATGGTCATGAAGCCGGATGTCGTCTTTTTCGGTGAGGCGATCCCGCCGGCAGCACAAAGCAGCGCCGTGCTGGCCGCCAGCCAGGCAGATCTGATGCTGGTTATCGGCACTTCGGCCGTGGTGTATCCAGTAGCCGATCTTCCCTGGGTAACAAAACGGAATGGCGGCACCATCGTGGAAATCAACCTTGAGCCGTCACCACTGACAAAAACTGTCGCCGATGTTGTCTTATTGGGATCAGCAAGCGATATCATGCCGGCCCTGGTTGCCGGTCTGGCATGATTGCCGCCATGAGGCAACCGCCGTTCCCGGATGAAAATCCGCTGAACACCAACGTCTGGAACCCAGAAAGATCTGTTTGAGAAAGGAAGGAAGATGACTACCATCGGCATTATCGGTGGCAGCGGCCTCTATGAAATGGAGGGACTGTCAGGAATCAGGGAAGTTTCGGTGGATACCCCTTTTGGCTCGCCATCAGCATCATTGGTTACCGGCCAGCTGGGGGAAGCCCACCTGGTTTTTCTCCCTCGTCATGGCCGGGGGCATACCATTTTACCGGCAGAAATAAATTTTCGCGCCAACATTTATGCCTTGAAACAGCTTGGTGTGCAGCAAATTCTTTCCATCAGTGCCGTTGGCAGCATGAAGGAGGAGATCAGGCCGGGAGAGATGGTTATTGTCGATCAGTTTATCGACCGCACCAGCGGCCGGCCTTCCACTTTTTTCGGTGATGGCATTGTCGGTCATATCCCTTTTGCTGATCCCGTCTGTCCGGTTCTGCGACGGCAGTTTCAAGAGAGCTGCCGGGCATTGCAAATTCCCTTCCATGCCCGGGGAACCTATATCTGCATCAATGGTCCCCAGTTTTCCACCCGGGCGGAATCGCGTCTCTATCGCCAGTGGGGAGTTGATGTCATCGGCATGACCAACATGCCTGAAGCCCGTCTGGCCCGCGAGGCCCAGATCTGCTATGCAACGCTGGCTCTGGCAACCGATTATGACTGCTGGAAGGAAGATCATGACGATGTCAGTGTCGACGCGGTCTTGGAAATCATTCACCAGAATGTGGAAAATGCAAAAAAGATTATCCGGGAGATGGCAGGCAGGGCTACCCCTGAAAGTGATTGTTCCTGCCCCCGGGCCCTGGAGAATGCCGTGTTGACCAACCCCGACCACATAACTTCGGCGGCAAGGGAAAAGCTGCGGTTTATTCTCCCGGCATGATCACCACCATGATGACAGAGCGAATCCTCTTTATTGACTGTTTTTCCGGCGCCAGCGGCGATATGCTGCTTGGGGCGTTTCTGGATCTTGGTTTTCCGGCCGAGATGCTGCGCGCAACCTTGAAGCCTTTCGGCCTGGACACCACTTTCCGGCTGCAGATTGAAAAGGCAGCTCGCCATGGCATCGGTGGCTGCCAGCTCAGCTTCCCACTGATCGCCGGTGAGCAGGCAGCCATTCCCCATCGCACATTTGCTGACATCTGCCATCTCATAGAATCAGCGCCCATTGAGCCGGTTGTTAAAAGCCTGAGTATAAAGATCTTTGCCTTGCTGGCTGAAGCTGAAAGCAGGGTTCACCAGATTGCTCTTGAGAAGGTCCACTTTCATGAGGTTGGCAGTATTGATTCGCTGGCTGATATTCTTGGCATTGCCGCTGCCGTGGAATGGTGCGGTGCCGACCGGATTCTTGCTCCGGCCATTCCACTGGGAACCGGTTTGACGACCTGCCAGCATGGTCATCTGCCGGTGCCGGTGCCGGCGGTGGTTGCCCTGCTGCAAGGAGTGCCGGTCAGGCAGACTGCTATTCCTGCTGAACTGGTAACGCCGACGGGGGCGGCGGTGCTCAAATCCATCGTTGATGAATTTGAGCCGAGCGGCAGACTGACTTGGACTATAGACGCGGTGGGTTATGGCGTCGGTTCCAGGAATTTAGCCCAGCAGCCCAATCTTCTGCGGCTGATGCTCGGCAGCCGGACTATGGGCCACCAGGTCGAAGAGTCCTCCTACGCCAGCGAAACCGTTGTTGGTCTTGAAACATCCATTGACGATATGACCCCTGAGCAGATCAGCTATCTGCAGGGAAAGCTGTTTGCCGCCGGTGCCCTGGATGTGGTTGTTCAGCAGGTGATGATGAAAAAAAATCGTCCCGGAATCACTCTCCAGGTGCTGGCTATGCCCTCTGATGAATCACCTCTGATTGGCTGCCTGTTCCGTCATAGCTCGACCTTGGGAATCAAAAAAATGCCAATCACCCGCTATGTTCTGGAGCGCAGTCAGCAAACAGTCACTACCGCACTGGGACCGGTGCGGGTAAAAACCGGCTGTGACCAGACAGGAGCAATGTTCACCGTCAAACCGGAGTTCGATGATCTGGCAGCCCTGGCAGACAAGCATGATCTTACCTTGTCTGCGGTTGAAGCACAGGTAATGAATTCATTGGCGGAAAGCTCGGCAGAGCAACAGCGTGCACAACCGGTAAACTGCAGCCAACCATCGGGGCAATCATGAAAAAATCACTGCAGCATGTGAGAAATATCGGGATTGCCGCTCATATCGATGCCGGTAAAACGACCATCACCGAACGCATCCTGTTCAGTACGGGAATGACCTATAAAATGGGAGAGGTCCATGAGGGAACCGCCCTGATGGACTGGATGGACCAGGAGCAGCAGCGCGGCATTACCATTACCTCGGCGGCGACCACCTGCAACTGGAAAAACCGTACGATCACCATTATTGATACGCCCGGCCACGTGGATTTCACGGTTGAGGTTGAAAGGAGCTTACGGGTTCTGGATGGTATGGTGGCGGTTTTTTGTGCCGTTGGCGGTGTGGAACCGCAGTCGGAAACCATCTGGCATCAGGCTGATCACTACCGGGTTCCACGGATTGCCTTTATTAACAAGATGGACCGGCTGGGCAGCAATTTTTTTGCGGTCATTGATCAGATGCGAGAAAAACTTGGGACAAAACCGCTGGCCCTGCAGCTTCCGGTTGGCGCAGAGAGTGATTTCCACGGCATCATTGATCTTATATCGATGGAATACCTGCTCTGGGAGAGCAGCGACAACCCCCTTGATTTTTCCCGCCGGCAGATTCCTGATGAACTGCTTGCCGAAGCAAACCAGTGGCGTCAGATGCTCTGGGAACAGGTCGCTGACTACGATGACCAACTGCTGGAAGACTATCTTGAGGGGCGCGAGCTGCCAGCGGCACAGGTAATGCAGACCCTGCGGCGGATGACGATTGACCATGGCTTTGTTCCCGTGCTGTGTGGCAGCGGCCTGAAAAACAAAGGCATTCCGCCGCTTC
Organism: Candidatus Anaeroferrophillus wilburensis; assembly: GCA_016934315.1. Lineage (NCBI taxonomy): Bacteria > Deltaproteobacteria > Candidatus Anaeroferrophillales > Candidatus Anaeroferrophillacea > Candidatus Anaeroferrophillus > Candidatus Anaeroferrophillus wilburensis. The sequence continues at coordinate 77,746 of JAFGSY010000030.1, forward strand.
TTGACGCGGTCATTGACTACCTGCCTGCTCCTGATGACGTTCCTCCCGTCAAGGGTATCGATCCGGCAAGCGATCAGGAGGCAGTACGCCGGCCGGCGGCCGATGAACCTTTCACCGCCCTCCTGTTTAAGGTCGCCATGATGGAAGGCAGACGCCTCTCCTACCTGCGAATTTATGCCGGTACCCTGATCCCGGGACAGAACGTTTATAATCCCCGCCTGCAGCAAACGGAAAAAGCCTCCAGATTATTTCAGATGCAGGCGCATAAAAAAAATCGTCTCAGCACTGCCGGCCCCGGGGACATCATCGGAGTCATGGGTCTCAAACTGAGCATCACCGGAGACACCCTCTGCAGCCCTGAATCACCCCTTCTCCTTGAAGGGATGGAGTTTACCCGGCCGGTCATTTCCGCGGCTATTGAACCGCTCCGCAACAGCGATCAGGACAAACTTTGGGAAACCTTGCAAAAAATGAGCGATGAAGATCCGACATTCAACGTCAAGGCTGATGAAGAAACCGGCCAGTTGGTTATCTCCGGGATGGGCGAACTGCACCTGGAGGTGATCAGCGAGCGTCTTAAAGCGGAATATAATCTGGGGAGCAATCTGGGTAAACCCCAGGTTCTCTACCAGGAAACCATTGCCGCAGCAGCCAGTGCCACGGGTCAGTTTGAACGGGTGGATGAAGAGGAGAAAGAGCGCCAGTTTGCCCGTCTGACCGTTAGTGTTGCCCCCCGTAAGCGGGGCAGCGGCAATGAAATCACCGCGACGGCATGCCTCGACGATCTGTCAGCGCCATTGCGGCAGGCAGTCGATGAGGGCATCGAAGAGTCCATCAGTGCCGGCGGTTCCCAGGGGTATCCACTGGTTGACGTCGCGCTGCACATTGATGCTCTTGAAGGAGAGTCGGGTGATTTTACCAAGGTTGCTTTGAAAGTTGCGGCAGCCAATGCTGTCCGCCAAGCGGTTCAGGAGGCTTCGCCGGTACTCCTGGAACCGATTATGGATGTGGATATTGTTGTGCCAGCGGAGCATGTCGGGGATGTGGTAGGTGACATCAACTCCCGTGGCGGCAAGGTGAACGCCATTGAACATCTTGGCCTGTTAACCACTATCAGCGCCCTGGTGCCTCTCAGACGGTTGTTTGGCTATACCACGGCTCTACGTTCGGCAACCAAAGGAAAAGGAAACTTTACCATGAAATTTTATGCCTACGACAACACCGGCAGCAAGTGAGACGTCTATGTTATTGAAATTGTTTCTGGCATTTACCCTGGTTCCGGTGGTGGAAATTTATTTTCTCATCAAGGCCGGGCAGCTTATTGGCGCTTTCAACACCATTCTCCTAATTATCGGCACCGGCTTTGCCGGCGCCTGGCTTGCCAGGCAGCAGGGGGTCCAGGCCATGTTTCAGGTCCGGGCCAGCCTGCAGCAGGGCATCATGCCGGCCGAGGAGATAATCGATGCCCTGCTTATCCTCATCGCCGGCATCGTCCTGTTGACTCCGGGACTGCTGACCGACTTTGCCGGCTTGCTGCTGCTGATTCCTGCAACCCGCTATCGTTTCAAACGCTATCTCCGGCAAAGATTTGATGAATGGATAGCCACGCACGAAGTACACATCACCCGTTTCTGATCTGGGCAATGATGATGACTTCCTCACAACTTCATCTTCTGCTATTTCCAGGATGATCTCCATGACTTTTTCCGCCGTTGAGCAGAACCTGCAATATCTGCGTGAACAGATCGATGCCATTGATGAACGGCTGGTTGCTTCGCTGACCCAGCGACGGCAGCTGGTGGAACAGGTAGTCCAGCTGAAAAAGAAACACCAGCTGCCGGTATATCATCCGGCAAGGGAAGAAGACCTCATCTCACGCCGACGCGAACAGGGGGCCAGGGAACAGTTGGATCCTGACTACATTGAAGAACTGTTTCGCCTGATTCTGCGTAACTCCAGGGTAAGTCAAAGCTCTCAGATGTCCCGTAAGGGAATTCGTCCTGGCGCGGTTGTCCTGCTGGTGGGCGGTGCCGGTGAAATGGGTCGCTACTTCCATCGCTGGTTTGCAGCGTCCGGCTACGAGGTTCGCATTCTTGATCGCTCTGACTGGGGCAATGCCGCTGTTCTCTGTCAGGATGTTGATCTGGCGGTGGTCGGCGTTCCCATTGAAGCAACAGTTGACGTCATAAACAGCCTTGCGCCCCTGCTGCCGGCCAAAGCTGTTCTGGCAGATATTACCAGCGTTAAAGAATTGCCATTGCAGGCAATGCTGCAAGCCTACCAGGGACCGGTTGTGGGGCTGCATCCCCTTTTTGGCGCAACCACATCAACCATGGACAAGCAGATTGTGGTCGTCACGCAGGGAAGAATGGCGGCGCAATGCCAATGGGTTATCGAACAGTTCCATGTCTGGGGGGCAGTGACCGTCCAGGCATCGGCCAGGGAACACGATGAGATGATGACCATTGTCCAGGCCCTGCGCCATTTCGCCACCTTTACGTTTGGCCGTTTTCTGCACCAGCAGCAGGTTGATATCCGCCGTACGCTGGAGTTCTCCAGCCCCATCTATCGGCTGGAGTTAGGCATGGTCGGCAGACTGTTCGCCCAGGATCCATCCCTGTATGCCGAGATTATTTTTGCCACCCCCGAACGCCTTGATCTGCTGAAATCGTATCTCAGATCGCTCAATGAACAGCTGGAACTGCTTGAAAAGGAAGACAAACAGGCTTTCTGTGATGAATTTCAAAAAATTTCTACCTGGTTCGGGCCTTTCGGCGATCAGGCAATGCGGGAAAGCAGCTACCTGATTGATAAATTAATTGAACGCTTTTAGGGTCTTGGTGCGCGCCGTCAGCGGCAGGGGAGGCGGGTCTTTTCAATCCTGCTGCCGGTCGGGCAGTTGGTCAAGGAGCATCTCCACCGGGGTCAGGTATTTTTTCTGATTGTTGCATGCTTTGCAGCAGGGAACGATATTGCCTTTCGTGCTTTTTCCACCTCGGGACAGGGGAACAACGTGATCCATGGTCAGTTCCTCGGGTGGGAAGTGCCGCCCACAGTAATGGCAGATACCGGCAGCCAGCTTATTCTGCCACCAGGCGGAGCGCCTCAGGTCCCGGGCCTTCTGTTTCTCGCGGGCGATATGCGCCTCATCTTTATCGATCTCAATCCATTCGGTCACAACAGATCACATCCATGCAGGTTGTTACATGACACCTTTTTGAAAAGGTTAGTCTGTATAGCATGAAATTGCTGGTTGAACAACCTGATGTAAAGCTGAAACCACCGGTCAGACAGCCAGATCAATCTCCTGAATGGTTCCGGCAGCACCTTGTTCACAAAGGTAGACGCTGGTGGCACTAACTTTTCCCAGAAGTTCATTAGCACTGTTTTTCAATGCAAAGGGGGTATACTGACCGCCAAGGTAAATCGCCCCAATACCCTTCTTTCCCAAAGCAAAAAGTGAGGAATTTCCTTCCTCGTCATAGGTCCATATACGCAATCGGCTGAAAATAGCATCATTTTCATCGATCCACTGGTTATCATCCTCATCAAAAACTGCAAGATCGGCAAAACCGCTGCCGCTCCTTGGACCAAATAATTCCCCACCATTGTTGATGATGCCGTCCCCATTCCGGTCCAGGGCCAGAAAGCCACTGCCTGGCTTGATGAGGGATATCTGCTCGTCATTGCCATCCAAATCGAGGTCAAAAGCAAATTTTTGTTCACTCAGGCTGACACCCTCATTGGTAAAATTAATGATCAGGGGATCGGTCAGCTTGGCATCACCGGCCCTGATGGATAGATCAATAGTCTGGTGAAATTCCCGCGACATTCTCAGGTCAGCGGAAAAATTCATTTCACGACCATCAGCCGTTTTGATTATTCCTTGAGAAGTAAAAAGCATCTGCTCCTGTTCATGGTGATGCTCATGGTAATCGTATTCCAATCCCCATCCCAGCCTTTCCTCTTCAGCGTTCCGGTCAGCGTTGGCAGACTGAACTGGAACACCGTGATTTTGAGGGAAAGCAACGAATGTTGTGGGAACCTGTAAGGAAATTTTCCTGCCGGTCAGCTGCTCCCAGAGACGTTCAAGGATCATCAGTTTCTGCTGATCTTCAGGACTTATCTCTATACTGAGTTCCCCGCCGGCCGCCGGATACGTGATCTCTTCCGTGGCCCTGCCGGACTGCAGCTGGTGGAAAAGATGTTTTGCCAGGGTGGAAATGCGCAGCTGATCTTTGTTTGCTTTTTGTTCTTCTAGCTGTGGGAGTGGGGCGGCAGGATTGCTGTTGCCATCCTGCCAGAGGTTCAGCCGTTCACTGATATCGTGATTCTCACGCAGTTGGTGGCTGGTAGCTATCGCCACGGACGAGGATTCGATCTTCATCTGCTGCCTCCATGCAATACAACTCTGCCAATACCCTCCTGGATCGGCACATTCTCCTCTATTATCGGCGATCAGGCGGAAAACTTGAGTGCTATTACGGCTGGCATACATTGAAATCATTATCTAACTACCTGAAGATGCTAACTTTATTCTTGACATGAGCGAGAATGGAGCTATACTGACTTCTGGCGAATGAACAGGGAGTTCTTGTTTCATGCAAGATATTTCATGCAGCTCCAGCAGCGGAAAAACCATATCTTCGGAGGTCTCCAGATGAAATTAACAGCCCTGGCCACAGTTTTTCTGGCAATATCCATTGTTTCATGTTGCCAACCAGGTCTGGTTGGTAAGCCACAAGTCTCTGCGGAACAGGTACAATCGTTCAATTTCTATGAACAGGCCACCATGGCCATCTGGGTTTCCGGTGCCGGTACATTATCCTTTTCCGATTCTGAACATGATCAGAACGGCTATGTAAGAAAAATTGACGCTGGCTCTCTTCAGTCCGGCGTTCGGGCCGTCTCAATGATTGAAACCCATCCCCAGATGAAGAACCAAGGTTGGATAGAGGGCCGCTATCCGGAAATAATCCTGGGGGAGGGGCTCTTTTTCCATACCTATGTTGGTTTCCGTCATGGTGCCGATGCCTCAGACGGAGTCTCTTTTCAGGTTTTTGTCCACACCGGCGAAGAGCTCAACCTTGTGGCCAGCCAACGGCTTTTTCCACGACAAGTTAAGAAGCTTGATGCAGATCTTTCACCCTGGGCTGGGAAAAAGGTCCAGATAATCCTGAAGGTTCTGGCGGGAAAGAGCAACAGTCAGGATCAGGCAGTCTGGGTAGACCCTCATTTGGACAATAAACCTTCTCGCGCCGACTGAAAAAGGAGCAGCGGTGGATCATGAGCCGGATTATCATTACCTTTGCCGTTGGCACGCCCACCCGTTGGTTTCGGGAGAACCTGGATGATTTCATCTGGATTCTGGATCGTAATCTGAAAAACAGCAGCCGGGGGGTGGCAGAAGGACGCTATGAAAACGGAATTCTGACGGTCACCGCTACGGGCATTCCGATGCCGGAGGTTCAAGCCTACGTTGATGTTTTTGCTGAAAGCATGCGCAGGCATGGTCAGAAACTGATAGTCAATATCAGTGATGCAGATTGATAACCTGGGAACCTCCGGCCAGCCAAAACCATTTTCGAGTTTTTACCATTGACATGGCAGTCAGTTTGGGTTACTAGTGCGAAAAATCACGGGGAGAACCCCGTAATCTGAAAAGATACTCTTTTCCAACATCATTTTTGCCGGAAAAATACCACGAAGGTACGGGGACCATACAGGTTCTTACCATTCGTGGTTTTTTTTTGCCAAAGGAGGAACAGATGAAAAAGATGACAACCATTCTTCTTTCGACCACCATTGTTTTGTTTACGGCCAGCATCTGCCTGGCCCATTTCGGCATGGTCATTCCCACAGATTCAATGGTTATGCAGGAAGACTTTCGGACAATTACGTTGACGCTCTCTTTTTCCCACCCATTTGAAGGCCAGGGGATGGAACTGGAGATGCCAAAAAAATTTACCCTTGCCACCCATGGCAAAACGTATGATCTTACCACCACGCTGACCAGTACCAAAGTATGGGATCATACCGCCTGGAAAACCGATTACCAGATCAAGCGACCCGGCATCTATCAGTTCTGCCTTGAACCACAGCCCTATTGGGAGCCGGCTGAAGACTGCTTCATTATCCATTACACCAAAACCGTGGTCGCCGCCTTTGGCGATGATGAGGGCTGGGATGCGGAACTTGGCCTGAAAACAGAGATCGTCCCGTTGAGCAAACCGTTTGGCCTCTACACCGGCAATATTTTTCAGGGAATTGTCAAAATGGACGGCAAACCGGTTCCCTACGCCGAAGTTGAAATCGAATTTTACAACCAGGATGGCAAAGCCCTTGCCCCCAGTGACTATATGGTTACCCAGACCATCAAAGCTGACCAGAACGGCGTTTTCACCTATGCGGTTCCCCGGGCCGGCTGGTGGGGTTTTGCGGCATTGAATACGGCGGCCGAGACATTGGTGCATGATGGGCAGGAAAAAGCCATCGAACTGGGTGCCGTTATCTGGGTTGAATTCCATGACTGGCAGGAAAAGCCATGACAAAGAAGCTATGATAAGGAAAGGAAGGCGCTTCCACAGGCAACTCCATGACGTTGGCCATATTCATTTCAGGGCGGGGAAAAATATTATGCATATTTCCGAAGGTGTTCTCTCTGGACCGGTACTGATTTCCGGCATGGCCATAGCGGCCGCTGGAACGGCAATCGGCATCAAGAAGCTAGACCTCGAACATATTGCGCGGGCCGGCGTTTTGTCGGCAGCCTTCTTTGTTGCCTCCCTGATTCATGTGCCGGTTGGTCCGGCCAGCGTTCACCTGATTCTTAACGGCATCATCGGTCTGCTGCTGGGGTGGGGGGCATTTCCGACCATTATGGTGGCGCTACTGCTCCAGGTGGTTTTTTTCCAGTTCGGCGGCCTGACAACCCTTGGGGTTAATACGGTGATCATGGCTCTGCCGGCGGTTGTCTGCTACTACCTCTTCACCCCCCTGATCATGAGAAGACCGGCAATTGCCCTGCCAGCTGCTTTTTTCTGCGGTTTTCTGGCAGTTTTTTTCAGTGCCCTGTTGCTGGGGATCAGTCTCATGTTTACCGAAGAAAACTTTTTCGAAGTGGCTGTCCTGGCAATCTCTGCTCATCTACCGGTGATGGTCATTGAAGGAATCATCACTGTTTTCTGCCTCAATTTTTTGAAAAAAGTCAGCCCTGAACTGCTGTCGGTCAGCAGCTCGGGAGATCGGATGTAGTCATGGATAGCCGCTGCCTCAGAATGTTGGCAATACCGATCTTCGTCCTCCTTTTTTTCGGAACGGCCGAAGCCCATAAGGTGATGGTTTTTGCCTGGATTGAAGGCAACACCATCCATACGGAAAGTAAATTCAGCGGCGGTAAGCTGGTCAAGGAGGGCAAGGTGGAGGTATTTGATGCCGTTGGCTCTCTGCTCTTGACCGGGACCACCGATGATCAGGGAGAGTTTTCCTTTCCCCTGAACAATCTCGGCCCGCTCTCCATTGTTCTGACCGCCGGCATGGGACACCAGGGAAGCTGGACAATCAGCCGGGAAGAGATCAGCGATGCCGGTTTTTCAGCGCCATCCCCGGCTGCCGCCGCTGCCAACCATCAGGAAAGACCGCAGCTTCAGACAGCAGACGTACGAAAATCACTGCCAAACCCGGCCGGGGAACCGATTTCCTGCAGCCAGGAGGAGGTTATTCGACAGGCGGTAGAAAAAGCACTGGATAAAAAGCTGCAGCCGATTCTCAAACAGCTGGCTGCAGCCCAGGAAAAGGGTCCGACGTTCACCGACATCGTCGGCGGAATCGGCTACATTGTCGGCCTCGTTGGCCTGGTCGCCTATCTCCAGGCGCGAAAAAAATCATGATCCAAGAGCCCTTTGCCACCGGCAATTCTCTGATTCACCGCCTCGATCCGCGGGCAAGGGTCGTTGCAGCCAGCGCATTTTCTTTCACCCTGGCCCTGTCTGCCGGCCTCTATACGCTGCTTTCGGGATTACTGATTTCCCTGAGTCTGGTCCTGCTGGCCCGCCTCGATCTTTATAAAGTGTTCCAGCGGCTAACGGTGGTCATGGGTTTTCTGCTGCTACTCTGGTTCATTCTCCCCTGGAGTTATGGCGGACAAACGTTGATCACTATCGGGCCGCTGGCCATCAGCCGACCTGGCGTGGCGTTAAGCATCCAGATCAGCCTCAAATCCACAGCTATCCTGCTGGCCCTCATTGCCTTGATCGGCACCATGACCACAGCCCACCTGGGACAAGCCTTGAACCGGCTGCGGCTGCCGGATAAAATTGTCTACCTTATCTTGCTGACCTATCGTTATATTTTTGTCATAGAACATGAGTATCAACGGCTGCTCAGGGCGGCCCGTATACGAAATTTCAAGCCGGGAACTAATCTGCAGACCTACCGGACCTATGCCTATCTCATGGGGATGTTGTTTGTCCGGGCGGCCGAACGGGCAACCCGGGTCCACCAGGCGATGGTATGCCGGGGCTTTGGGGGAAAATTCCACTCGCTGGAAGAGTTTAAGGGAACCCGCCGGGACTGGATTTTTACCGGGCTGATGGTTGTCATTGTGGGCTCACTGATTGTCATCGAATGGCGGGTTAAACGCTGTTTCACCGGGTAGGGGAGCAAAGGGAAGTTGCATGGTCCAGATACCACTCATTAATCTTAAGCAGATTGCTTTCAGCTATCCCGGCCAGCCGCCAATCTTCAAGGATCTGGAACTGCTGCTTGGTCCGGGAGAGCGGATTGGTCTGTCCGCCCCCAACGGCAGCGGCAAAACCACCTTGTTCCACCTGATTATGGGCTTGCTGCAGCCGACCTCCGGCACCATTGAAATTTTCGGCAAGCACATTGTCACGGGAGACGATTTTTTCACCGTCCGGCGAAAAATCGGCCTGCTGTTTCAGGATGCCGATGATCAGCTGTTCAGCCCTACGGTGATCGAAGATGTGGCCTTTGGTCCATTGAATCTTGGCCATTCTCCGGAAGCCGCCCGGGAGATATCTTTGCGTACCCTGAAATTTCTTGGCTTGGAAAAATTAGCTGACCGGGTAACTTTTAAGCTCTCAGGCGGCGAAAAAAAATTGGTTTCACTGGCCACTGTACTGGCTATGGAGCCGGAGGTCCTGCTCCTTGATGAGCCCACATCCGGTCTTGACAGGGATACCAAAAGCAGACTGATTGACATCTTAAACGATCTGGCTCTCCCGTCGATCATCATTTCCCATGAGTTTGACTTCCTCAGTTCCACCGTCGAACATATCTATACGATGGATGGCGGCAGAATTCTTTTTGATGAAGAGCTCCACATCCACCATCATGAGCATGCACATCGCCTGGGGAAACAACCCCACAAACATATTTGAGTACCCCAAAAAGCCAGGCGGTTTACCGCCCAGTCCTGATTGCCGTCGCCCGACAAATCATCACCAATCAACCAGTGCAGTCAGCGTCGGCTGGACCGTGTAATTCTGCCTTTATGCGGGTTAAAGCAGTCTCGGCATCCTTGTCCGCAATCACCAGAATTTCAGTGTCGGCATTACCCAGCACAAACCCCGGTCCTTTGCCGGCCAGATCATGGCGTACAAGAATGATTTCCAGCCCCTGCTCCAGCAGCCAGTTGGCCACTTTGATGCCTTTGCCTTTTTCTTCGAGAATATAAGGATTCTGCAGGATGGTATCGGCGACCACCGAACCATCCAGGGGAAGGAAGGTAGTAAGCCGGAAAAATGGGGCCTCACCAAAATGTTCCGAAATCAGCTGGCGGTTCTCTTCAAGAGGAACACCAAGGATGAGATAATCTTTGTGCCAGGGCTGATAATGAATAATGACATGATCCACATGTGCCAGTTCCATCATTATCCGCTGTTTGATCTCTTCTGAGACCCTGTACCCACGTTCCAGTTCCTTAACACGCAAAACCAGATCCAGCTCGACAAACTTATAGCGGCCGGCGTTGCGGGCTCGAAGTTCGTTAACCTTTATGACCCTTGGGTCAGCGATGGCAATCTCGCGGACCCGATTCATGCTGTCGTGGTCGAGGGAGGCATCAAGCAAAACCCTTATGGCATCAAGGAGGATCAGAAATGCCGCCCGGGCAATGAAGGCAACGACAATGAGGGCGGCATAGCGATCGACGGCAAAGCCGGCGATACTGCCAAGCAGAGAGGTCAGAATGACCATTGACGAGAGCATATCGCTCCAGATGTGCCGGGCATCGGCGACCAGACTGGGGGATCCAGTTTCCAGACCTTTTTTCAGTTCATAACGGGAAAAAAGCCAGGTAATCAGAATGGTAGCGGTAATACCGGCGGCGGCAAGGGGGATATTGGCTGCCAGCAAGCGGGGAGGAGCGGTGAAGACTTCCAAGACTATTTCATAACCGGCAAAAAATATCAAAAAAGAGGTTGCCAGGGCAACCAGGTTTTCCACCTTGTATAAACCATAGGGAAAGCTGCGGCTGGAGCGCTTGGAAATCTTGATGCCGAGCAGAATGATGCTGGATGATGCCACATCGGCAAGTGAATGGATGGCGTCAGCCTTGATCGCCAGGCTGCCTGAAGCATAAACCAGCAAAATCTTGATGCCCACCAGCAGAACGTTGGTCAGAATTGAATAAACGGCGGTTTTTTCTGAACTTTCCATAGGGATTACCAGCCAATGGCATAACCGATCAGACCGACAAGGAAACCGATAAGGCAATTAATGCCCTTAATTCGAAAAAAATCTAGGCGGGAATGGGCCAGCAACGGCAGCATGCCGTGACCATCCTGGACGATTGAGTTGGCAAGAAGAATACTGAAAGGGATTGCCCCCTGACTGTAGAGGGTGAGAAAAATCAGGTGGGGTCCCGATTCGGGGACCAGTCCCACAAGGCAGGCGGCAAGCACCAGGAGAAGCTGATTTTCCTGCATCCAGCCGGCAAGATGAAGGTGATCAATCAGCAGATGCATGCCCAGCAGGGCGCCGAAAGTCCACAGGAACACCCGTGGCACATGGACTATTGCCACATGCTGCCACAGATGTTCTTCAAGGAAATGATCAGGAACGGTGGCGACAATAAACAGTCCGAGATTTGCGGTAATCAGCAGGGTTGTTTTAATCCAGTTCCAGACCGGCGGGCCCAGCTGCCCACTGAGCAGTCCGAAATCAAAGAGAAGCAGAGTCAAAATCAGGACGCCGCGGGCGAGAGTACAATGCCGCCACTGATTCAGTATCTGGCCGGAAGGAAAACAGTGACAGGCATCCTCTTCATGGAGGGGGAACTGATGACCTGCGACATGCTCACCGGTAGTCCTGGCGCTGACCAGCCAATCGGTCAGAATACCGGCGGCAGCACCGATCAACATCAACAGAAGGAAAATACGAATGGCTGTCCGGGGAATCATCGACAGCATGACAAAGGACTCATCACCGCTGGTGGCAACCATTGCCGCCACCACCGCCCCCAGGGAAACCACTTGGTGAGAATAGAGCGAAACAACCGCGAAGGCCCCCAGACATCCCGGAGTCGCTCCCAGACATGATGCCAGCAGATACTGCTTCCACCGGCTGCCCCGCAGGCCCTGCTGCCATACTCCGGAGGTCAGGACGTTGAGATATTCAATTACCAGCATCATGACAAAGACAAAGCCGGTAATCATCAAGGCATGGGTCAGGCTTTCACGAACGAGAGCAATCATAGGCTCATCATAAGGTACACACGTTATTCAGCAGCAACAGGTTAGTTTACTCCGACGGCTATCATGCTGTGTCCTAGAGGGATTATAATAAAGGGAAGGGGGGATGTCAAAATACAGTGTGACAAATGAAACGATCAACGGGGGGAAACTACCCATTTCAGCCAGAAAAAGCACACGATCAAGAAGTATTGTTGAAATGAAAAAGGCCTCCAGCAAATCGTTGCCGGAAGCCATATTTTTCTTGGTGCCTGGAGCCGGAATCGAACCGGCACGGTGTATAACACCGAGGGATTTTAAGTCCCTTGCGTCTACCTATTCCGCCATCCAGGCATTGTTACTCTGCCGGAAACTATGGTGGGAAAGGAAGCTGGAGGCGCCACCCGGATTCGAACCGGGGATGGAGGTTTTGCAGACCTCTGCCTTACCACTTGGCGATGGCGCCACCATAAAAAAATCAGCACCAAGATGCTGATCAGTCTCTGATACTGGAGCGGGAAACGGGATTCGAACCCGCGACTTCAACCTTGGCAAGGTTGCACTCTACCACTGAGTTATTCCCGCCCATGACTGTTAAATTCCCGACGTTTCTAAAATACTTTTGCTCAAAAGTCAACAGAAAAAAGACCGGGAAGGGAATTTATTCTCCTGTGATACTGAGGTAAGGAAGGGCGGCCTTGAAGTAGGCATAACCGGTCCATAAGGTCAGCCCGAGAGCCAGCCAGATAAATACCATCCCGACACTATGGGCGTTAATGGCAAAGAGGGGATAGTGGATGGTCAGGGCGACAATGGCAACAATCTGAAAAACGGTCTTATATTTGGCCGACGGACTGGCAGCTATAACCACCCCCTGCTCGGCGACCACCGCCCGCAGACCGGTAACGGCAAATTCCCGGCACAGGATAAGGCAGACCATCCAGGCCGGTGCTCTTCCAAGGAAGACCAGCATAACCATGGTGGTAACAATTAAAACCTTATCGGCCACCGGATCGAGCAGTTTGCCAAAAGCGGTAATCACCTGATATTTGCGGGCCAGATATCCGTCCAGGCCATCGGTGATGGCGGCGGCGACAATCAGCAAGGCGGTAAAAAAATTGATGAATCGACCATCGAAGGAAAGCAGGATAATCAGCAGGGGAACAACCGCAATCCGAGAAAACGTCAAAACATTAGGAAGGTTTTCCTTCTTTTGCAGAAATTGGCGTATCGTATTTGCGGCCATCAGGGTTTCGCTAGAAACTTTTTGTTGATCTTTTCTTTCAGCTCTTTGCCGACTTTAAAGAAGGGGAGTTTTTTAGGAGGAACCTCAATGGAATCGCCGGTTTTTGGGTTGCGTCCGGTATAGGCCTGATAGTGCTCAATATGAAAACTGCCAAAGCCGCGCAACTCAATCCGTTCGTCTTCAATGAGGGCTGTCTTCATTGAATCAACGACCAAATTGACAATGGTTTCTGCGACATTGTAATTCAAATTTGCCTGGACAGCAAGTTCCTCAATCATCTCTGATTTATTCATGCCAACACCTGAAGATATTTAACTAATTATCCTGACCAGTTAAAGAATGACACCTATGGATGTTCCATTGTTATAGAACATGATTTTATTAAACCAAACAGAGAATCTAATATCGATTTTGTTCCCGGGTGTCAAGAAAAAAAAGAAGGAATTTGCATATTTATTGTGCAAAGATAATTTTTTTACTGCACCACAAAGAATATCAGCGTTTCCTGAAGTATATTCTTAAGGGTATTCCTTCAAATTCCAAATAATCAACGAGTTTTTTCTTGAGATAACGGATATAACTGGGTTCAATCCCTTTAATGGTATTACAGAAAACAACAAACGCCGGTGGAATGCTTGCCAGTTGGGTAATATAATAAAACTTTAGGGGATGCCGGTAGATCAGGGGATGCTGGTGCTCTTCAGTTATCCTTTTCAGCGTCCGGTTCAGGATGCCGGTGGTTATCCGTTTATGCAATTGATGATCAAGCGCTTCGATCAGGGGAAAAATCTTGTTTATTCCCTGTTTCTTCAGTACTGAAATTCTGATGGCGTGAGGACGGTAAATAAACGAGAAACGGTCAGTAAGAAGGTCGAACATTTTTTTCTGGTTAAACTCCGCACCGGAAATCAGGTCAATCTTGTTGAACAGGAAAATAATCACTTTCCCCTTTTCATGGGCCAGTGAGGCAATCTTGAGATCCTGGTCGGTAATCCCGGCCGTAGCATCGATCATCAACAGGACAATCTGGGCATAATCAACACTGCGCATGGTGGCAACGGTGGCAAAGCTTTCCACCTGATCATGAACCCTGGCTTTCCGCCGCAAGCCGGCTGTATCAAAAAAGAGATAATGCCGGCCATGAAAATCCAGCGGAACTTCAATGGAATCCATGGTGGTACCGGGCTGATCATTGGTAACCAGCCGCTTTTCACCGATCAGTTGATTCAGTAGTGAGGATTTACCTACATTCGGCTTGCCGATCACCGCAATCCTCAGTGGCTGACCTTCGGCCTCTGCCACCTCCGGTTCACTTTCGGGCAGAACTGCCGTAACTGCTTCCAGCAGGTCATTAATGCCTAGGCCATGGGCCGCTGACACCTCGTAGAGAGTTTCCATGCCCAGGCGGTAAAAATCAACACTGGCGGCCTGGTCACGGTGGGATTCAACTTTATTAACGACCCAGAAAACCTTTTTTCTGCTCTTGCGAAGATACAGCGCCAGCCGTTCATCATCGGCGGTAACCCCATCCTTGCCGTCCAGCAGAAAAATAATCGCATCAGCCTCATCTACCGCCAGCATGCTTTGCCGGGTAATGTCAGTCTGCATGCCGGTATCATAATCCAGCACCATGCCGCCAGTATCGACAAGCAGAAACTCCCTGCCATCCCAGCTGGCATCGGCAAAAATGCGATCCCGGGTAACTCCGGGGGTATCCGCAGCAATTGCTTTTTTCTTTTTCACCAGCCGATTGAAGAGGGTCGATTTGCCGACGTTAGGCCGGCCAATAATGGCAATACATGGTTTCATCTCTTGCGTCCAGTGGGGGTGGAAAAAGGTTTATGCCGGCGTTTTCGCTGGCGGCCGGCAGGACGCTGAACTCCATTCGGCCTGCAACCAGGCAACTGCAGATCAAGGCGACAGGCAATCGGATCAATCCGGTCAACAGCAACCGGCAAAAGATCGCCGAGGGTGTAGGTTTTACCGCTCTGTTCGCCAACCACCTGCATGCGGTTATCGTGACGCTGGTAATAATCATCCATCAATCGGAAAGGCAGCAGACCATCCACCAAAATATCTGACAGGGTTATAAACAGTCCGGCATCACTGATGCCGGAAATAATGCCAGTCAACGGCTCAGCATGATGGGTTTCAAGATAGAAGAGCTTTTTCAATTTTAGTGCAGTTCGTTCCGCCTCGACTGCCAAACGCTCACGGTCAGAAAGATAATCACCCGCCTGGGCCAGATCAGCAACCTCAGCGGCGGCACCTTCAAGTTTTGGCCATAGCCGTGCTTTCAGCACCCGGTGAACCATCAGGTCAGGATAACGCCTGATGGGGGAGGTGAAATGGGTATAACAGGACAGCGCCAGACCGAAATGGCCGCTGTTAACGGGGCTGTATCGTGCCCTCTGCATAACCTGCAGCAATAAGGTGTTGATGACCGGGGCAGCCGACCGCTGCTCCGCCTGCACCAGGAGTTCCTGAAATGCCCGCGGGTGCGCAGAACGCCAGCCTTTAACAGATAATCCAAAACATTTCAAGGTTTCTGTCAACTGGGTAATCCTTTTGGGGTCGGGCACCTCATGAATACGGTAAAGCAGGGGACAATCAAGCCAGGCAAGGTGGGTGGCAACCGCGTTATTGGCAGCCAGCATGAATTCTTCAATAATCCGGTGAGCAATGGTCCGGCTGGCAGGCTCGATAGTATCGACATTTCCCTCTTGATCAAAGAGTATTGCCGCCTCCGGCAGGTCGAAATCGATGCTTCCCCTTTGCATGCGACGTGCCTGCAAAAGCTGGCTCAATTGTTTCATCTGCTGCAGATCCGGCAATATCTGCCGTAGTCTGGTGGGCAATTTCCCGGTCTTTTGATCTCCTTCCAACAGGCCGGTAACCAGGTTATAGGTCAAACGGGCCTTGCTGTTAATTACCGAGGGACAAAAATGTTCATTGAGCTGCCTGCCGGCAGCATCAAATTCCATAATCGCCGTGACCGTCAGTCTGTCCTGTCCAGGTTTCAGGCTGCAGATGCCATTTGACAGTTCCTCCGGCAGCATGGGAATGCAGTAACCGGGGAAATAGATGCTGGTTCCCCGGCGGTATGCCTCCTGGTCGAGAATCGATTCCGGCCTGACATAGTGACTTACGTCGGCTATGCTGACATAGAGACGGAAACCGCCGGCGGCCAGCCGGTCAATTGCCACTGCATCATCAAAATCCCTGGCCTGGGCACCATCAATGGTAAAAAAATGTTTCTGCCGCAGATCGGTTCTATTCTTCAGCTCCTTCCTGCCCACCGGCACCGCAAGAGCTTTGGCCAGCTGCCGTGCACCACGGGGAAAGCGGCTCGGAAGCCGGTAATGGTAACTGACAACTTTACCATCTACTCCCGGCGCCCGAAACATTCCCAATGAACGAATCACCTTTGCTGTACCGGGGGTCGTATAGGACGGATAGCAATCGATGCGGGCGATAACCGCTTCACCCTCGGCAACCAGCCCCTTATCACCCTCGGCAATCATGAAGTGGTCAACTTCAGGCCGGGCAAAAGGAACCAGCAGCAAATTTCCCCGGGAGAGAACAACAATCCCGACAAAAGAACTTAAAGACCGACTCAATACCTTCACCGGCAGCACCTGCAGCCGGCCCCGGCGATCGGCACGGATGTGGGCAGTTAGTCGATCTCCATCCATGAATCGGTATTTCAACTGGGTGTGATAGGAGAGGGCAAGGGGCAGCGCCTCAGAAGAATCTCTAATAAATGATGCCCTGCCATGCCTAACGCTGATGGTTCCTGCTATAGTTTGTTGCATGGGACTGATAATAACAAATTATCGTTTTTTTGCAATCACTTGCAGTAAAATAATGGGTATGGTAGAAAAAATATCTGATAAAGCCATGGCAGCGAATGGACGTTGACTCACCTGAGCCAATCCTTCCTTACAACATCCTGTTTTCCCTTGAAAAATAAGGATTAAATATGGTAGTAACATTATCCGTTTGGTAGCTGGCGGCCACCTTAGGTTTCGCGCAGATGGCTGGCAATAAACGGTAATGATGACAACCCTGACTGTTAGTTGTTGGTTGGCAGTCAAAACAACCCGGATGCTTTTTAACATCATCAAACTCTGGAGAAAGATAGTATCAGCGATGAAAGGTAATAAAGAACTGAAGCCGTTCTATAAAAATCTGGCTCTCTGGCTGGTGATCAGTTTAATCATGATCATGGTGTTCAATGTTTTCAACAACCCGAAGGTTGGCCAGCATGAAATTATTTTCAGCGACTTTATTGAACTGGTCAACAACGGACAGATCAGCGAAGTGACAATTCAAGGTCATGATATCAGCGGCAGTTATGGCACCACCGCTTTCAAGACCTATGCCCCTGACGATCCTGCCCTGATTGAGCTGCTGCGCAGCAAAGGGGTTAAAATATCGGCAAAGCCTGAAGCTCAGCCACCGCTATGGCAGTCGATTCTCATCTCCTGGTTTCCCATGCTGCTTCTGATCGGTGTCTGGGTCTTTTTCATGCGCCAGATGCAGGGGGGCGGTGGCAAGGCCATGTCCTTTGGCAAAAGCCGGGCCAAACTCCTCACTGAAAGCCAGAAAAAAGTTACGTTCAAGGATGTTGCCGGCACTGAAGAGGCCAAGGAGGAGCTGGAAGAAATCATCAGCTTTCTCAGGGATCCGAAAAAGTTCACCCGGCTTGGCGGAAAAATCCCGAAAGGCGTGCTGCTGGTTGGCCCGCCGGGGACCGGAAAAACCCTGCTGGCCAAGGCCATAGCCGGCGAAGCTGAGGTGCCTTTTTTCAGCATCAGCGGTTCCGACTTCGTGGAAATGTTCGTCGGAGTCGGTGCGTCAAGAGTCCGTGACCTTTTCAACCAGGGGAAGAAAAATGCTCCCTGCCTGATTTTTATTGACGAGATTGATGCCGTCGGCCGTCACCGCGGTGCCGGCCTGGGGGGCGGTCATGATGAGCGGGAACAGACCCTCAATCAACTGTTGGTGGAAATGGATGGTTTTGAGTCCAATGAAGGAGTCATCCTGATTGCCGCCACCAACCGTCCGGATGTGCTGGATCCAGCGCTGCTGCGGCCCGGCCGCTTCGACCGGCAGGTGGTGGTACCCAACCCCGATGTCAAGGGTCGGGAGGGAATCCTGAAAGTGCATGCCAGGAACGTTCCTTTGGCACCGAATGTTGATTTTAAGATCGTTGCCCGAGGGACCCCCGGGTTTACCGGCGCCGACCTGGCCAACCTCATCAATGAAGCAAGTCTGTTGGCCGCCCGGAAGAATAAAAACCAGGTTGAGATGGAAGATATGGAGGAGGCCAAAGATAAGGTCCTCATGGGTGCTGAACGACGCAGTCTGGTTATCAGCCCGGAGGAAAAGAAGAACACTGCCTATCATGAAGCCGGTCATACCCTGGTAGCCCGTTTTCTTCCCGGCACCGATCCCATTCACAAGGTGACGATCATCCCTCGTGGACGGGCACTGGGTCTTACGCAGCAGCTGCCCATCGATGAACGCCATTCCTATGACAAGGAATATCTGCTCAATAACATTTCCGTCCTGATGGGTGGTAGAGCGGCAGAGGAGGTTGTCTTTCAAAAATTCAGCACCGGAGCCGGCAATGACATTGAACGAGCCACCCATCTGGCACGAAAAATGATCTGTGAGTGGGGCATGGGCAAAATGGGCCCGGTAAGCTTCGGCAAGAAGGAAGAGCATATCTTTCTCGGCCGGGAAATGGCCCACGCAAAGGACTACAGTGAAAAAATCGCCGTCGAAATTGACGAAGAGATTAAGGAAATCGTTCATGGCGCTTATGATAAAGCCCATGCAATCCTGGCGGATAAACGACAGGAACTGGATGACCTGGCCGTCGCACTCCTGGAAAAAGAATCCCTGAATGGTGAAGAAATAGACCAGATCATCGGTTTGTCGGTGGCGGCTATGGCCGAACAACAATCCGAGGATGCCATTGATGAGGAACATGACCCCGGCCGGGAAGAGGCTGCTCCGGCGGTGGATGAACCAACATCTACAGGCAGCGATTGATGCGAAAATTCTTTGTCCATTTTCAGGATATTGCCGGCCCCGATGACGCGGCGGCCATCATGAAGCAGATTGGCACCGACACCCACGGCGTCACCCTGATGAAAAACAAGATGGTTCACTACACCTTGCGCGTTGGACCGTTGCCGGCCAGGGCGGCCAATATCGTCAAGCAGGAGATGCTGTCTGTGGGTGGTGATGCGGCAGTAGCCCGCGGCGTGATCGACTGCAGTGCTCCTGATGGACCGGTACTGCTCAGCGCTACCCGCAAGCAGTTTCGCCGTTTTTTGCAGAAGATGCGCGCCCAGCCTTTCTCCCTGCCAAAATTGGCTGATCAAATCCAGGCGGCAATCTCCTGTTATGAACGTCCTGCCCCCTACCTGTTCACTTGTCGGGGGATCACGGTTGATCTCCAGCAGCAGCCACTGATCATGGGCATCCTCAACGTGACCCCTGATTCATTTTCAGATGGTTCCCGCTACCAGGCAAAAGAACAGGCTCTGGAACATGCCCGGCAGATGATTGCAGACGGAGCGGCAATCATCGATATCGGCGGCGAATCAACCAGGCCAGGAGCAGCAAAGGTAACCTTGGAGCAGGAACTTGAACGGGTGATCCCGGTCATTGAAGCTTTGAGGGCAGAGCGGGATGATATTCCATTATCCATCGATACTTACAAAAGTGACGTCGCCAGAGAGGCTTTGGCGTCCGGAGCTGACATGGTCAATGATATCAGTGCCGGCCGCTATGATTCCGGTATGGCCGGCGTGGTGGCTGCTACCGAGGCTTATCTGTGCCTGATGCACATTCAGGGAACACCGGACAATATGCAGGAGCATCCTGAATACCGCGAGGTTATCGAAGAAATAATCAGCTCTTTGGAAGAGAGCGTTGACCTTGCCGTCCAGAATGGGGTAGCCCGGGAGAAGCTGTTCATTGACCCGGGAATCGGTTTCGGCAAAACACTCGCCCATAACTTGACGATCCTCAAACACCTCCGAGAATTCAGGGTATTGGGGCTGCCGATTCTGATTGGTACTTCGCGAAAATCTTTTATCGGCCGGCTGACTGGAAAAGATGTTGATGACCGGTTGGCAGGCACCATTGCCAGCATCGCCCATGCCGTTTGGAGTGGCGGAAACATCATCAGAGTCCATGATGTTGGTGCCGCCCGTGATGCCATTCAGATCATTAATGCCATCCGGCAGGCTGATCGCTATGGAGAATGCTGATTGCCCGTCATATCAACAATAGTTATGATCTAACCTCTTCGAGTGCTATTTGATGGTAGATATCATTTATAATCTGCGCTGGCAGGATATTCTCGACATTGTCATCGTTGCCTTTCTTATCTACCATGTGCTGCTTATTATTCGCGGGACCCGGGCATTTCAGATTCTTCTGGGCCTCTTCCTGATTTTCATCATCTATGAAATTTCCCTCTATTTGGGGTTTTATACCCTACACTGGATAATCAACGGTTTTCTCAGTTCAATTATTCTCATCATTATCGTCCTCTTTCAGAACGAAATTCGCCGGGCCTTGGCAAAATTCGGCAAAACTTCTTTTTCCATTAATCCGTCAGAAGAGCATCATTATCTTGAGGAAACGGTAAAGGCATGCCTGGCCATGTCGTTGAAGCGGGTCGGTGCCTTGATCGTCTTTGCCCGTGAAAACAAGATGCCCAACATCATTGAGGGGGGAGTACAGATCAACGCCGAGATCAGCGATGCGCTGCTGCTCAGCATTTTCAACCCATCCTCTCCTCTCCACGACGGGGCGGTTATTATTATTGATGGCCAGATCGTCGCGGCCGGCTGTTTTCTGCCCCTGACCACCAACCCCCTCATTGATAAGAATTATGGCACCCGCCATCGGGCGGCAATCGGGATTACCGAAGATTCGGATGCAGTTGTTATTGTTGTTTCAGAAGAAACGGGCACCATTTCCCTGGCCATGGGTGGTAAAATCACCAGGGGACAGGACGCCGAGTCGCTGCACAAAGTATTGACCAAAATCTTTATGCCCAGCAAGAGAAACAAGGGGAATTTAAGTTTGCAGGGGCTGCGGGATCTGCTGCGGATAAAATAACCATGCTCCCCGGATGGGGGAGGGTGAATAGCCAGGATTGCTGCCCGAGGTGTACCATGTTTCGCCTGCACAATATTTTCTTCAATAATTTCAATCTCAAGATACTGTCGGTGATCTTGGCTGTTCTCCTGTGGTTTGTTGTCATTGGCGAAAGCAAGAATGAGCTGGGGATGGATGTCCCCATAGAATTTCAAGGTATTGCCCAAGATGTGACGATCGCCGGAGATATACCCAGCACCATCCACATCCGCCTGAAAGGCTCTGCCACCCTGTTGCGGCCGCTGACCAAGAAACCCCCCTTTTTCAGTATTGACCTCGCAGGAGCAAAAGTCGGTGATAACGTAATTCTTTTAGGGGAACACCAGCTGAAAAACCTTTCACTGGGAATAAATGTCGTCGACATTACCCCGCCAACCATAACCCTGACGCTTGATACAATCATTGAAAAACGTTTGCCGGTCGTTATTGAAACCAGCGGCTCCTTGCCCCGTGGCTACCAGATTGCCAACATGTCAACGATGCCTGAATTTGCCGTGGTGCGTGGCACCAAACGATACCTGCAGAAAATCGACAAGATAACCACTAAACCCATTGACCTTTCGACCATTGAACAGCAGCTTTCCCGTGAAGTGGCGCTTTCCTATCTGCCGGAAAAAATTAAATCCATTGACCCTCTGACGGTAAAGGTTTTTATTGCCATCAGTGAGGAGCGAACCCAACGCAGCATCAAGGGGGTTCGCATTGATTTCATTAATAAGCCACCATCTCTGGAGCGTCTCAGCTACAGCAACTATTTTGTCGATCTGCTGGTCAATTCACCCCAGACACTCCTGCTGGATGAAATACGCCATAACACGAACGTTTTCGTTGACTTGGCGGAACTGGAAGGCTCCGGTGTCGAGGATCATTATGTAACCCTGCCGGTTACCATTGAACTGCCGGACAAGGTTAATCTCATTTCTGCCAACCCAAAACAGGTCGAAGTCATCTTCAACCAGAAAAAGAAGTAACCATGTATAAAAGAAAACTCTTTGGCACCGATGGTGTGCGGGGCATTGCCAATATCGATCCGATGACCGCGGAAATGGCCCTGCACATCGGACGGGCAACGGCCTTTATCTGCAAAGAGAAAGAGCATCGGCATCGGATAGTCATCGGCAAGGATACCAGGCTGTCGGGTTATATGCTGGAAAGCGCCTTGGTTTCGGGAATTTGTTCCATGGGCGTCGATGTGCTGCAGATCGGCCCCATGCCGACTCCCGGAATTGCCTTTTTAACCCGCAGTATGCGGGCTGATGCCGGCATGGTTATATCCGCCTCCCATAATCCTTTTCAAGATAATGGCATCAAAATTTTTTCCCGTGATGGCTTCAAACTGCCTGATCAGCTTGAGGAGACCATCGAAAAAATGATTTTTAATGATACCATCAAGGGACTGCGTCCGACAGCGGACGCCGTGGGTAAGGCGTTCCGCATAGACGACGCCAACGGCCGCTATATCGTCTTCCTGAAAAACACTTTCCCCGATGAACTTGACCTGGAAGGATTACGGCTCGTTATTGACTGCGGCAATGGCGCTGCCTATAAGATTGCCCCGGCTGTTTTTGCCGAACTCGGGGCTTCGATCACCACTATCGGAGTCTCGCCGGATGGCAAAAATATTAATGATGGCTGCGGATCACTGCATCCGGAGCGGCTCCAGCAGGAGGTGATAAAACAACAAGCCCACCTCGGCATTGCCTTTGATGGTGATGCAGACCGGGTGGTGTTTGTCGATGAACGGGGAACAGAGGTTCATGGTGACCAGGTTATGGCTATCTGCGCACTGGAAATGGCCCGCAAAAATCAGTTGAAGAACAATACCCTGGTGGCTACCGTCATGAGCAATATGGGCTTGGAGAAGGCCCTGGAACCTGCAGGCATCTCTGTTGTCCGGACCCAGGTTGGAGATCGCTACGTGGTTGAGGAGATGCGCCAGCATGGCTACAATTTTGGTGGCGAACAATCCGGCCACCTGATTTTTATGGACCACAACACAACCGGAGATGGAATTTTATCCGCACTCCAGGTGCTGTCGGTGCTGGTCCGCTCAGGAAAATCCCTGTCCGAGCTGGCACAGGTTATGGATATCTATCCTCAGGTTTTGAAAAATGTGCCGGTGGCAAGTAAAGTTCCCCTCGATCAGGTCCCTGCCCTGTATGCCAGGATTAAGGACGTGGAACAGGAAATACAAGGTCGGGGACGCCTGCTGGTACGTTATTCAGGCACGGAGAACAAGCTTCGGGTCATGATGGAAGGGGACAATGCCGCCCAGATTAACGGCTATGTTGACGAACTGGCAGCCCTGGTGCAGCAGACCCTTGGCTGAGATCTGGCCGATGCAACCGACCGAAGAACATGCTGGAGACAAAAACCATGATTAAACTTGGTGTCAATATAGATCATGTGGCAACCATACGACAGGCCAGGGGAATCAGCGAACCGGACCCCGTTGCTGCCGCCGTGCTGGCGGAGATGGGTGGCGCAGACGGGATCACTGTTCATCTGCGGGAAGATCGGCGTCATATCCAGGATCGTGATGTGATGCTTCTGCGACAGGTAATCAAAACAAAATTAAATCTTGAAATGGCTCTCGCACCCGAAATCATTGCCATTGCTGAAGAGATTAAACCCGATACGGTGACGCTGGTGCCGGAAAAGCGGCAGGAACTGACTACGGAGGGCGGTCTTGATGTCATTGGCCAACAGGTGGCAGTAACTGAGGTGGTGCGCCGCTTTCAGTCCCAGGGAATAATCGTCAGCCTGTTTATTGATCCGGATGCTGATCAGATTGCAGCCGCTCATAAAACCGGGGCAGAGTATATTGAGATTCACACCGGTCGCTACTGTGATGCCCATTCGGCAGCAGAGCAGCAACATGAATACAAGCTCATAGAAGAGGCCTGTGTTATCGCCCGTAATCTCAATCTTGGGGTCAACGCCGGCCACGGTCTCAATTATCGCAATATCCAACCTATTGTCCGCATTCCGGGCATCGAAGAAATGAATATCGGTCACAGCATTATCGGCTACGCCGTCCTGGTGGGATTGGAACGGGCAGTGCGAGAGATGAAAAACCTGCTCATGCCATAAAAGGTTCATCTCCTATGATAACGACATCAATCAAAGGCATCGGCACTGATATCGTTAAAATCAGTCGTATTGACGAGCTGATAAGCCGCTATGGCAGCCGTTTCCTCGGACGCATTTTTACGCCCGGGGAGATATCCTATTGCCAGGCAAAAAAAGCTCCTGCACTTCATTTTGCAGCCCGTTTTGCCGCCAAAGAGGCGCTACTTAAATCCTTGGGAACGGGGTTGAGTGGCGGCATCAGCTGGCAGGATGTGGAAGTTTCCAGGGCCTCGGGTGAAGCACCGGCATTTATCCTCACCGGCAAGGCAGCCGGTGTGTGCCAGGAACGCAGGATAACCGAAACCTGGCTGAGCTTGAGCCATGAGCATGAGTTTGCCCTGGCTTTTGTGATCATCGGTGGAGCTGAATGATGCAACTGGTCACGGCACAGCAGATGCGGGAGTTGGACGCCAGAACCATTAATGAAGCGGGTATACCGGGGATAGTCCTCATGGAGCTGGCCGGCCGCGGTGCTTTTGACTTTATTGTCAAACAGGGATGGCTGCAATCGACTGCCGATCCAGTCCTCATTCTTGCCGGCAAAGGCAATAACGGCGGTGATGCTCTGGTGGTGGCCCGCTGCCTGCTGCTCGCTGGCTACAGCAATGTTGACGTACTCCTGCTGGCAGATTCAGATGTGATCCGGGGCGACGCCAGGACTAATTTAGCATGCTACCGGCAGCTGGGCGGTATAATCACCGAAGTAACCACCGCTGAAGAGTGGGAACAGGTGTGCCCAAGGCATCGCGCCTATCGGCTGGTTGTTGACGGAATCCTGGGCACCGGCCTCAACAGTCCGGTGCGAGGGTTTTATGGCGATGTTATCGACCGGGTTTCGCGCCTGGACGGCGCTGTTGTGGCACTTGACATTCCCTCCGGTCTGCATGCTGACCGGGGAGTTCCTTTGGGAAACTCCGTCAAGGCGAATGCCACGGTAACCTTCGGACTAGGCAAAACCGGGCTTTTTGGTTATCCTGGAAGGGAATATGCGGGGGAAATCAAGGTCATTGACATAGGCATTCCGCCATCATTCCTTGCCTCCATGCAATCTGTCGAACTCCTTACCGTTGCCGGGTGCCAAGCTCTGATGCCACCGACACGTGGGAAAAACTCCCACAAGGGAACCCATGGCCATCTCCTGACCGTTGCCGGCTCCCGGGGACGATCCGGCGCCGCCCTTATGGCCGCTTTTGCGGCCATGAAAGCCGGCTGCGGATTGTCGACCCTGGCTACACCATCACCGGTAGCCGCCAGTATCGAAGGGCGGGTCCCCGAGCTGATGATGGCCCCCCTCGCCGACGACGGCCAGGGCAGGGTTGGGACAATCAACCTCGCTGATATGACACTCCTTTGGCAGGGAAAACAGGCCATTGCAGTGGGCCCGGGATTGGGCGTTCATGAACAGGTTAGAGAGCTGGTCGCCGGAATGGTTAAACACTCACCGGTTCCCCTTGTTCTTGATGCTGATGCCCTGACGGTTCTGGCAACCGATACGGCATGTTTGGCAGAAAAAAACTCACCGGTTATTCTTACACCGCATCCAGGTGAGATGGCCCGGCTGTTGGCCGTCACCACCAGCAAGGTTCAGGAAAACCGGCTGCAACTGGCAAAGGATTTTGCCTGCCGGCATGGCGTGTATCTTGTCCTCAAGGGGGCGGGAACAGTTGTCGCCGCCCCGGACGGTACGGCGGCAATCAACAGCAGCGGCAATCCCCTACTGGCAACTGCCGGCTCAGGTGATGTCTTAACCGGCACCATCGCCGGCCTCCTGGCTCGGGGACTTTCACCCTTTTCATCCTGCCGTCTGGGTGTTTATCTCCACGGTCTTGCCGCTGATCTGCTGGCAGAACAAAAGATCAGCCAGGGAATAACTGCCGGTGACCTGCTCAATGCCCTGCCGGCAGCAAGTCAGCTGCTGACAGAGCAGTCTGCGTCTCCAGGAAGGCCTACCTAATCGTTCAACAGCCTCAGGGAGCAGACCATAACAGCCCGTATTTTTTTGCAGCGATCATAGAAAACTGTGTGAGCTTGCCTACCATAAGGAGAAGAATGTGAAACTGGCTAACGATATCATGACCACCCCGGTGATCACGGTTACCCCTGAAACCGGCATTAAGGAATTGGCAACCCTTTTGACCAGCAGGAGAATCAGCGGCGCACCGGTGGTTGACGGTGAGGGCAGACTGCTGGGAATCGTCACCGAGACAGATCTACTGTTTACTGAAAAACCGCTGCATATCCCGACGTTCTTTACCATCCTGGATTCGTTGCTGTACTTTGAAAACCCTTTCAAGATGGATAAGGAGATGAAAAAGCTCACCGCCAGTACCGTGGCGGACATCTATACGGCAGATTGTCTCACCATAACAGCTGCAACACCGGTGGATGAAATTGCCGCTCTGATGATCGATGAACAGAAGAACCTGCTGCCGGTTGTTGACGAGGACCGCAAGGTGGTTGGCATCATCAGTCGGACAAACATGTTGTCTTTGATCGGTTAGACCTGCAGCCACTGACCTGATTTCCCGTGCCAGGCCAGGTTGTATTGTTCAAGGCAGAATTGCCCTGCGCTTTCGACCAGTCGGAAGGGATGAGGTACCCGGAGCGGATGGTTGAGCTTGAACGTACGTGATTGTTTTCAGCCGGCAGTGTGCAACTACCGGCTGAAAATTATTGCCTTCCTCCGGTCAAACAGCAAATCTCAATTTGATTATTTTGGCAAAATTGTCTAATAAAGAGCAAATCATCTCCTCATCGCCGGATGAGACGATCAGGATTGGCGAGCAGCTGAGTTGCAGTCTGACGAAAGGCTTGCATATCTTCACTCTCCATGGAACCCTGGGCGCCGGCAAAACCTTGCTGACCAAGGGTATTGCCCGGGGTTTGAATGTTGGCGACTGGTACTACGTCAACAGCCCGACGTTTACGCTGATCAATGAGTATGAAGGACGTTTACCTCTGTACCATTTTGACCTTTACCGCCTGGGAGATTCTTCAGAGCTGTTGGAGATTGGTTTCGAGGAATATCTCCAACAAAGCGGGGTGATGGTCATCGAGTGGCCGGAAAAAATTGGTGGGTGGCTGCCTGCGGATCGCGTCGTCAGGATTTACCTGCAGATAACCGGCGAGCAGCAGAGAGAGATTATCATTGTCCGCGACCCATCAACTGTTAACGCTATCCGTAAAGAGTAACAACTATGGCTCTGGTAGTACAAAAATATGGTGGCACCTCAGTCGGCTCCATTGAGAGAATCAAACATGTTGCCCAACGGGTGATCGATACAAAAAACCAAGGGAATCAGGTTGTTGTCGTTCTATCGGCCATGTCCGGAGAAACGGACCGCCTTTTGAGCCTGGCTGGCCAGATCAGCCCGAACGGCAGCGAATTGAATGAGCGGGAGTTGGATGTGCTGGTTTCAACCGGCGAACAGGTCTCTATTGCTCTGTTGGCGATAACCGTTGAAACAATGGGCGAGAAGGCCTGCTCATTTCTGGGACACCAGATACACATTCTCACCGACAGTGCGTTCACCAAGGCCCGCATTAAAAACATCGATTCAAAAAGGATCAGTCAAGCCCTGGATGAAGGAAATATCGTTGTCGTTGCCGGCTTCCAGGGCATTGATGAACACGGCAATATCACCACCTTGGGGCGGGGAGGATCCGACACCAGCGCGGTTGCCGTTGCAACCGCCCTGAAGGCGGATGTCTGTGAGATCTACACCGATGTAGACGGCATCTACACCACTGACCCGAATGTCTGTCGCCAAGCCCGCAAACTTGCCAAGATATCCTATGACGAAATGCTGGAGTTGGCCAGCCAGGGGGCCAAGGTATTGCAAATACGATCGGTGGAGTTTGCCAAAAAATACGGCATTCCACTGCATGTACGATCTAGTTTTTCTGAGGTGGAAGGCACTATTGTATGCCAGGAGGATAAATCGATGGAAAAAGCTGTTGTTTCAGGCGTTGCCTATAATAAAAATGAAGCAAAAATAACCATTATCGGCGTTCCTGATCGGCCGGGAATTGCTGCCTCGGTGTTTTCCGCCATCTCTGCCAAGGGCATTGTGGTGGACATGATTATTCAGAACATTTCGGAAGAAGGACTCACAGACCTGACCTTTACCGTCCCGAAAGGTGACTACCATCGATCACTGGCAATCATTACCGATATCTGTCAGGAAATTGGTGCCAAAACGGTTTTAGGAGATGAAAAAATTGCCAAAGTATCCATTGTCGGCATTGGCATGCGAACCCATGCTAATGTCGCCTCAAGGATGTTCGCGGCTCTGGCACGGGAAAACATTAACATTATGATGATCAGTACGTCAGAAATAAAGGTCTCTTGTGTCATTGCGGAAAAATATGCCGAGTTGGCAGTCAGGGTACTCCATGATGAATTTGAACTGGAAAAGGATCCCGCCCATGAGGAGCAGTAGCTGATGGCCAAGATAAAAATTTATGATACCACCTTGCGGGACGGCACTCAGGCGGAAGAGATCTCCCTGCTGGCCGGCGACAAAGTGAGGATTGCTCGGAAACTGGATGAATTTGGCATCCATTATATTGAAGGTGGTTGGCCGGGTTCTAATCCAAAGGATATAAGTTTCTTTAAAAAAATCAAAAATGTTTCTTTGAAAACATCGAAGATTACGGCTTTTGGCAGCACGAGAAAATTCGAAAATCAGGCTGAACATGACCAGAATCTGCAAGCCATCCTTGATTCCGGGGTGAGGGTTGCGACCATCTTCGGTAAATCATGGGATTTTCATGTTACCAATGCACTGAACATCGGCCTGCATGATAACCTGGCCGTTATTGAAGATACCCTGGCTTATCTCAAGGGGAAAATGGCAGAAGTCATCTACGATGCGGAACATTTTTTTGATGGCTACAAACACAACAGCGACTACGCGCTCGAAACCCTCAAAGCGGCGATGCGCGGTGGCGCTGACTGCCTGGTTCTCTGCGACACCAATGGCGGCACCTTGCCATGCGAGCTGACAGACATTATCAAGGCGGTACAAAAGGAGCTGCAACCGACGTTGGAGCTGGGAATCCATGTCCATAACGATTCAGGGGTAGCGGTGGCCAACTCGCTGGCAGCCGTGAGCTGCGGCATTACCCATGTCCAGGGAACCATCAATGGCTTTGGTGAACGTTGTGGCAACGCCAACCTGATCTCCATTATCCCTAATCTGCAGTTAAAATTGGGCCATAAGGTTTTGCCTCGCCAAAATCTGCAGAAACTGTCGTCAGTATCGCGCTTTGTGGATGAAATAGCCAACAAAAGGCATAATAACCATCAGCCGTTTGTCGGTATGAGCGCCTTTGCCCACAAGGGCGGTATTCATGTCAGCGCGGTGCAGAAAGATCCTTTAACCTATGAACACATTTCTCCCGACTGGGTTGGCAATCAGCGTCGTGTGCTGGTTTCCGATCTTTCTGGACGCAGTAACATTCTCTACAAAGCCCAGGAATATAATCTTGATGTGGGCAATGAGGAGCAGACCAGGGCGATTCTCAAACGAATCAAGGATCTGGAAGATAGCGGCTTTCAGTTTGAAGGGGCTGAAGCCTCTTTTGAACTGCTGGTCAAAAAAACCATGGGAACCTATAAACCTTTTTTTGATCTCAAGGGTTTTCGGGTGATCGTCGAAAAATTTCCCCGGACGAAGACGCCGGTTTCTGAAGCTACCATCATGCTGCGGGTCAACAAAAAGATCGAGCATACTGCCGCTATTGGCGATGGCCCAGTGGATGCCCTGGACAAAGCCCTGCGCAAGGCGTTGGATGCATTTTTTCCGATTGTAAAAGAGATTAAACTGACCGATTATAAAGTTAGAATACTGTCTTCCGATCGGGGAACCAAGGCCGTTACCCGGGTACTCATTGAAACCCAGGATTCCTCCGGCAACAAATGGGGAACCGTGGGAGTTTCCGATAACATTATCGAAGCCAGCTGGCAGGCCCTGGTGGACAGCATTGAATACAAGTTGATGCAGGAAGGTGGTGAACCGAACCATGTATAACGTCGCAATTCTAACAGCCAGCGATCGGGGGTTTTCCGGTGAACGGGAAGATCTCAGCGGGCTTGCCATTCATCAACTGCTGGCTTCGTCAGGCAGCAACTTTCAAGTTGTTGCCGAAGCCATAGTGCCGGATGAAATAGATGAAATTATCGAGGTTCTTAACTCATGGTGTGCTGATAAGATTCCCCTTATCCTGACGACCGGCGGCACTGGATTTTCGCCTCGTGACATAACCCCGGACGCCACCTTGAAAGTTATTGAACGTCATGCTCCGGGCTTTGCCGAAGCAATGCGTTATGAAAGCCTGAAAATTACCCCCCATGCCATGATCTCCAGGGCGGTGGCCGGCATTTGTGGAGCAAGCCTGATTGTCAATCTGCCAGGCAGTGTCAAGGGAGTACAGGAATGTCTGGGTGTCATTCTGCCGGCCCTTCCCCATGCCCTGGACAAACTGATGGGAGACACGTCAGACTGTGGCCGTAGCTGAGCAGGAAATTTTACCTTTTTCACTGCTGCCGGCAACCGGGGATCATCTGTCGTCAATCATGGCCATCGACCAGCAATCGTTCCCCGACCCATGGGGCAGACGGTTGTTTCTGGATGAACTGACGGCGCCCCATTCCCGCCTTTACTGTGCGTTGCAAAAGCAATGGAACGGTTCTATTGCGGTTTGCGGTTATATCTGTTTCCACTGCTGTCTGGATGAAGCAAGCCTGTTGAAAATTGCCGTTCACCCTGAAAAACGACGTCAGGGCTTCGCTTCTGCTCTGCTGCAAAAAATGATGGCCAGCGCGGCCGGCGAAGGGGTCAGGACGATCCACTTGGAGGTGCGGCCATCGAATACCGCAGCGGTACGCCTCTATCAGTCCTTCGGTTTCAGCTGCCAGGGAAAACGGCGCCATTATTTTGCTGATACCGGGGAAGATGCCCTAATCATGAGTTTTTATACTCGATTGCAGAACGGGGAACCAGGGGAGGAGGTGCCCCTGTGAGAATGCATGCAGTCCCTTGGTTTCGTTTTTTCCCGGACCGCGGACATTGTTCCCTCTTGTAACATTCACATACGGAAACGGCACCCTCTTCATGACACTTTTCTCCAGCACTGTTCTTGCGCTCACCCAGCTCAGCAGCGATACCTTTCTTCTGACCCTTTCCAGCACAGAAAGCTTTGCCCGGCACTTCATTCCCGGCCAATTTGTCATGGTTGGCATTCCTGAATCAACTCGTTATGATCCGTTGCTGAAGAGGCCCTTCAGTGTCTGCCGGGTATCTCCCGAACAGATGGAACTGGCCATCAAGGTTGTCGGACGGGGCACCGCCATTCTTAGCAACCTGTCTGTTGGCAGCAGGGTCTCCATGCATGGCCCCCTTGGCAACGGCTATCCTCTTGACACCATCAGAACAACCGAAAAACTGTTGCTGGCAGCCGGGGGAATCGGCATTGCATCCCTGATGAGCCTGGTGGAATTCTGTCGCTCACACGATGGTTCTCTGGCCAACGTAGAGATCATAGTGGGAGCCCAGACAGCATCGCAGCTCACCTTTGTTGATCGCCTGGTCAATCTGGCTGAACAGGGCTTGCAGATCTCTTTAGTAACTGATGATGGCAGCAAAGGTGAAAAAGGTCTGGTGACGGATGCTATTGCCAGGCAACTGAATAAAAACAGCAAACGGCCGACCATCGTTTCCTGTGGACCTTTGCCGATGCTCAAGGCCGTCGGGGCGCTGGCCAAAAAATTTTCCTGCCCCTGTTATCTCAGCCTCGAAAGCCGGATGGCCTGTGGTTTTGGGGTATGCCTTGGCTGTGTAACCAGGAGAAAGCCCCCCGTCAAGGGAAGTCCCTGGCTCAAGGTGTGCAGCAATGGACCGGTTTTTTCCGCCGATATGCTGGACCTGTAATTTCCCCATTGGGCAGAGGTACTTTGTCAAGAACTGAGTATGTACAGCATAAATAATTGAGGTATTAGTATTCCTGCTGGTGGACGATTATGGTTGATCTTTCTGTTACCCTTGCCCCTGGTTTACGATTAAAAAATCCGATCATGACCGCCTCCGGAACGTTTGGCTATGGTCGTGAATACCAGCCATATCTGCAGCTGGATAATCTGGGGGCGATGATCACCAAGGGACTGTCTCTCAGACCCAAAGCTGGTAATGACTGCCCCCGGATTGTGGAAACTCCCTGCGGCATGCTTAATGCCATCGGTCTGGAAAATATTGGCGCCGATGCTTTTCTGCGGGATGAGCTGCCGACCCTGCGGGCGGCCCGGGCAACCGTGGTAGTCAATATTTTTGGTGAAACAAGGGATGATTATCTTCGTCTGGCAACGATGTTGAACCGGGAGGAGGGTATTGCAGCGCTCGAGATCAATATCTCCTGCCCCAATGTCAAGGCAGGAGGGATCCAGTTTGGCACCGATTCACGGATGGCCGCTGAACTGGTAGGAGCAATAAGGGAAGCAACATCTCTGCCGCTGATTACCAAGCTATCTCCCAACGTCACAGACATTGTTGCCATTGCCCGGGAAGTGGCCGCCGCTGGCTCCGACTGCATCTCTCTGATCAATACCATCACCGGCATGGCGGTTGACCTGAAAACCAAAAAACCCTCGCTCGCCAATGTGACCGGCGGCCTTTCAGGACCGGCCATCAAGCCGGTTGCCCTGCGGATGGTGTACCAGGTGGCCAAGGAAGTGGAAATTCCGGTTATCGGTATTGGCGGCATAGCCACGGCTAACGATGCGCTGGAGTTTTTGCTGGTTGGTGCTTCAGCTATCCAGGTGGGAACCTATAATTTCATTAATCCCGGCATAGCGACAGAAATTGTTGCAGGCCTGGAGGCATACCTGACTGCGCATGGCGTTGCCAGCATTAGTGATTTTATCGGCTCTCTGGAGGTTCCGGAATAGATCTGCGGATTAAAAAAAAACCATCGTTAACCCAGGCTACGGCGGTTCAGATAGGCAAGAATGGTAGAGCGTCTGGATTCCTTGATAAATTTGAAGGTTGCAGCAACCAGGTAAAGTGGCTGCCGCTGCCCCCTCCCCATCTCCTTTTCGGTTGTCCTGACCACGCGGGCCAAGTATTCACCGGGGATATCGGTACCGTTTTCACCGCTGAAATCAACCATCATCAGGGTCCCTTTGCGCAAAAGCGGGCAGGCGGTGGAAAACTGAAGGCCACCACCGCTCAGATCAACGGTGTGGGCCCTATAGGGACCGATCAGCTGGCCTTTGTCACTGATGACACTGAAATTAAAGGTCAGGGCAGAGAGAAGCGACGAAACCCTCGGCGATTATCCATGGCAGCTCTAATAGGGCCCAATGGTATCCCAATGGGCACACTTGGGACATTTCCAGACAATTTTATTAAGAAGATAGCCGCAGTTGCGACATTGATAAGGCTTGCTGTCAGGTCGATAGCTGGCGAAAAAAGCCTGCAGTATTTCATGATGCTCGGCACAGTTTTCCCGGCTGCTGACCAGCTTGCTGATCTGTTCAACCATCCTGATGCACCCAGGCTCCTTGTCCAGGATCTTTTTCATCCAAGGAATTGCCTTATCAATACTACCATGATCCATCAGGAAACTGATATAGCAGAGAACAAAAGGAATGTTTTCCCCGTAAGCGGCTAAGTGGGTAGCAAAAAAAGCCTCTTTGGCCTGCATCGCCGGTTCCGGAGACAATTGGCTGAAACGACTGACAGCAAGAGAAACCAGATCGGGATTCAAGACAAAGCCTTTTTCCCATGCTTTGATGGCTTCCCGCTCTTTGCCATTCTTCAAGTGCAGATCACCGAGATGAAGCCAGGCATCAATGCAGGCTTCATGGATGCCGATTGCCCGTTGGTATAAGGTTGCTGCTTTTCCCACCTCTCCTTGCTGCTCCGCCTCTTTGGCCATCTCAGTTGTCAGGTGAGCAATAATATGATTATTTTCTTCGCCGCCCCGCAAGTCGGTCAATTTCTTTTGCGTGCCAATAGCTTTATCCCATTCTTGTCCCATCTCATAAATCGATTCAAGCTGCACCAGCGCATCCACATAGGTTGGCGCTTTTTCATGCAGCTCTTCAAACGTCTTTCTTGCCCGATCAATGAGCCCGGCTTTTTTATAGTCGAGACCAATCTCAAAAAAAGTCTGCAATTCGACCTCAGCCGGCAAAGAGGAGCGCAACAGCAGGTTGCTATGCACCCTGATGGCCCGATCTACCTCACCAGTATTGCGAAACAGCTGACCCAACGCCAGATAAATTTCACTGGTTGCCGAGCTAACTTGGGCAACCTTGACAAATTCAGCAACCGCACGGTCCGTTTCATTGGAAAGGACATAGGATAATCCTCTGAAATAGGACCTGATCAGGGTGTCATGATCTTCAGCCAGCTGGCTGGCAGAGGGAGTTGCAGATCGGGATGGAGATTGGGAAGAGCTGGACTGCCGGCTTTTTTTTAGCCGGAACCAAAAAAGTCCGAGAAGAAAAACCAGCAGGATGATCGCTGCGAGGATAAAACTCATATGGCGATCAGCTCCCCGGCTGGGCTTCCAAATGAGATGATGCTCCCTCCGGGGCCAATTCAGCCGTTTCCGTCAGCGGTAGATTGCGGAATTTTGCCAATTCTGATTCCAGCTCCCTGATCTGCTGTTCCTTTTTTTTCAATGCCCGTCGCTGACGGAAGAGCAGGAGCATATCAACCGCCGCCACCGAAAAGGCACCGGTGAAAAGGGAGAGAAAAAGCAGGGCATACAAAGGAATATCCAGAGGGCCGAGACTGGTTACCAAAAGGTCGTAGTGCAAGTTTACCGCGGCGGAAAGGGCGGTGACGTTCTGAAATATAAAAACCAGCAACAGAGTCAGAAACACCAGCAGAAAAGCAATTTTTACATATCTCATGAGGACGCCATCCTTTCAGCTGAAAAATAGGGAAGTAAATGGTTGTAGGTTTCTTCCAGATGCTGGGGCATGACTTTCGTTTCCCCGATAACCGGCATAAAATTATAATCACCATGCCAGCGGGGAACAATATGGAAATGCAGATGATCAGCGATCCCGGCACCAGCTGTTTTGCCAAGATTGATGCCGCCATTAAAACCATCTGCCTGCAGTGCATCATGCAGACAATCGATGGAGCGGCGGAAAAGCTCCATAAGTTCCAGGTAGGCATCCTGAGAAAGTTTCCCAAGGTTATTGAGATGGGAGTAGGGAACGACCATCAGGTGGCCATTATTATACGGGTAGCGATTCAGCAGAACAAACGCGTGGGTGCCCCGGAACAGAATCAGATTATCACCGTCATTGTTCTCCGCGGCAATGCGGCAGAAAAGACATCCATCACGGCAGTTTTTCCTGTTGTCGTCAAGAATATACGACATGCGCCATGGCGCCCAGATAACGTGATGACTCATGGTTAACCTGCCTTTATCCGCCGTTCTGAATGCCTTTGATGTACCATGTTTTACCTGCCTTTGCCACCATTTTTCTCAGGCCAGCTGACCCGTTTTACCGACATACTTTAGGTTAGACTTTCATCCATCGCAATGGTACAAGAAAATGATGAAAAAAAGTGACCACCTTCAGCGTGCAGAGATCATCCAGCTGCTGGAAGAGCAACTGCGATTAAAGCAAGCCGCCCTGCCGCGGCATTCTGTCCGCCCCCACCAATTGCTGGAGATTGAAGCTCTGGAGGAGGAACTGGCAACACTGAAACATGAGCAGGAGGGTGATAATGATCTATGATGCTCCCACCACCGAATTGGACGCGATCATGACAGTGGCCCGTCTGATGATGGCAGCTGCCCGGACGGCACCCAAGGGAAAGGGCGCCGACAATCTGACAACCATGCTTTTTACCGGCGGGGATAAGGATAGGGTGGCTGATCAGATGGAACAGATTGCCCGGGAGGAGGATATCCCCTTCTTCCAGCGTGATGCCAAAAATATCCGTTTCTCTCCCGTGGTTATGGTACTGGGAAGCAGACTTGCCCCGCTGGGGATTCCCCATTGCGGCTATTGCGGCTATCAAAACTGTGGCGCCTGCAAGGAGGCTGATGGCCGCTGCAACTTCAATATTATTGATCTTGGCATTGCCCTTGGCTCAGCGGTATCTGTTGCCGCCTTGCACCATATTGACAACCGGATCATGTTTTCTTTTGGCAAAACAGTCCTGGAGATGGGTCTGCTGCCGGAAGAAACCAGAATCGCCTATGGCATTCCCCTGTCAATCTCCAGTAAAAGCCCGTTTTTTGACCGCTGAAAATGCCAGCTGTCAGCGGATATCTTTAAGGTTGAGCTGGATGGAACGGCTGCCATTCCAGACATTGATCTGAGGGGTAAAGGCGAGGTCAACCACGTCGTCAGACTTGACATTCCGATCTCCCATGGAGAAGCCGATGGCATTGACACTTGCGGTACGGTCGTTTACTGCAAGACGCAGATGATTTTTACCGACAATTGTTGCCCGACCGACCGTCACCCCTTGGGCCGCAAAAACCGGCACCGGATTGCCATAACCAAAGGGTGCCAGCATCTCCAAGTCCTGTAAAAGTTTGAATGATAGATCCTGCAAACGCACCTGGCCGTCAATCTCCAGCTGGGGCTGCAGTTCCCGCTGCTGCATTGCAGCCCCGACCCTGGCATCAAGATGATCACGGAAATCAGCCAGATTATGTTCCTCAATGGAAAACCCCACGGCCATTTGATGGCCGCCGAATTGCTGCAGATAGGCGCTGCTGCCGGTGATCAGCTCAAGGAGATTGATTCCGGGAATACTGCGTCCTGATGCCTTCCCCATCCCCTCGTCATTAAGACTGATCAGCATGGTCGGTTGGAAATAGCGCTCAGCTATTTTAGAGGCAACAATACCAATAACACCTTCATGCCAATCGGCTGAAGCAAGAATGGTAACATGCGTACCTCCATGCTGGGGATCAAGGAACAGCTGACTGTCGATCTCAGTATAGATCTTACTCTCGATCTGTCGCCGCTGGAGGTTGAGCTGCTGCAACCGGTCAGCCAGCTCAGCCGCCAGCAGGGGATCACTGGTGAGCAGCAGCTCCAGCGCATCCTCAACAGAATCGAGCCGGCCGGCGGCATTCAGACGGGGAGCAAGCTTGAACGCAATATCATGGGCAGATATCGTGGTTTCCTTTTTTACCTGACTGACCTCCAGCAGGGCATTAATGCCAACCCGGTGGCCAGCAGCCAGTTCCTCAAGCCCAAAGCTGACAAAAATACGATTGACGCCGACAAGGGGCACCACATCCGCCACCGTACCCAAAGCAACCAGATCAAGATAGCGACGCAGATTAATTTCAACGTGAAGCCGGCCGGCATCTCGTAATGCTCGCCGGCAGGCAATCAGCAGGTTGAATGCAACGCCAACCCCAGCAAGGTTTTTTTCCGGATAGCTACATCCTGGCTGTTTGGGATTAATGATCGCGCAGGCATCGGGAAGCAGAGCAGGCGGTTCATGGTGGTCGGTGACTATCGTATCCATATGGCGGCTGCGGGCAAAAGCCACCTCATCACAGTTGGAGATGCCGCAGTCAACGGTAATCAGCAGGGTAATCCCCTGATCGGCATAGTTCTGCAGCGCCGCCAAGTTCAAGCCATATCCCTCCCGTAGCCGGGAAGGAATGTGGCAGGTTATCTGCATGCCTATCTGACGGAAAAACTGCACCAGCAGAGTGGTTGATGAAATGCCATCAACATCATAGTCGCCGTAAACAAGAACTTTTTCCTGGCGCTCCAAGGCCTGCATCAGGCGGGCAACAGCCTTTTCCATCCCCTTCATCAGGTTGGGATCGGGAAGGTGAGTCAGCGAGGGGAAAAGAAACTTTTCAATCTCCTCCGCCTGATGCAAGCCACGATGCAGCATAACTCCGGCGACGACTGGTGAAATCCCCCATTGTGCGCCGATACTTTCCGCCTGTTTACTGGAGACAACAGCACAGTTCCAGAATGGCTGGTAATTTTTTTTACTCATGCAGTTACCCTTGCGCAAAGTATCCATTCTCTTACCTCCGGTATCCTTTCCAAATGACCAGAAAACCGGCGGCAAAAATCAGCAAGCCGCCAATACTGCTCCCAGCCTGGGGAATCTCTTGTAAAACCAGAGCTCCCAGAACAATCGTACTTACCGGTTCGAGATAGCCAACGACAGCGACGTGCTGGGCTTTGATAACCGACAGTCCGGAAACATACATGAGAGGGGCCAGGGAGCAGTGAATTATGCCCAGCAACAAGACAATGATCCAGTCCACAGGTGGAGTATGAGAAGGCTGCCCGAGAACCACCAGAGGCGCGGTAATCAGAACAATAAAAAAAGCCTGCCAGAAAGCAATGGACACCGGTGACAGCCCCCTGGTAAGTTTTTTGGCCACCAATAACGTGGCGGCATAGGCAATGCCGGAAACAACACCGCAACCGATCCCCAGCGCAGAAGAGTGGTCGGAAAAGAATTTCATGCCCGGGGCAAGAATCAGAAACAATCCCGCTAAGGAAAGGGGTAGGGATATGGCAGTCCAGCGATCCAAAGATTCGTTGAGAAAGAAGGGGGCAAACATGGCAACAAAGACCGGAGCCGTGTAATGACTGAACACTGCATTAGCAATGGTGGTATAACGTATGGCGGAAAAATAGAAAAATAGATTGAGCAGCAGAAAGAAAGCCAACAGCAGTATGGCGCGATAGCTTTCTTGGAGATCGGGCATCAGCTTGGCAATGGCCGGGGGATGAAGACGGGCAAAAACAAGCAGGAACGGCAGAGAAAAAAGTGAGGAAAAAAAGATCACCTGTTGCAGCGGCATCACCATTATTTTAATGATTATGCCCCAAGAGCTCCACAACAGCAAAGCAAGAATTACCTTGAGATATGCCTTACCAACACGCTTATTTAACAGAATGTTTTTCCTTTATCTTCTTTTCAACCAGGGGATGAACCAGATCGGTAACCGTTCCCCCCAAAGAGGCGAGCTCCTTAACGATGCGCGAACTGACATACATATAGGTATCTTTGGACATCATGAAAAACGTTTCCACGCTGGGCGCCAGCTTACGGTTCATTAAGGCCATCTGGAATTCGTATTCAAAGTCGGAAACCGCCCGCAAGCCGCGAATGATGGCATGGGCATTCATTTTCTGCACGTAATTAATCAGCAGCCCGTCAAAGGTTGCCACTTTAATTTTAGGATTATCGGCAAATATCTCACCGATCATCCACATGCGTTCTTTAATCGTAAAGAGACTTTTCTTGTCCTGGTTGCAGGCGACTGCCACCACCACTTCGTCAAACACCTTGGCGCCACGACTGATAATATCGATATGGCCATTGGTTACCGGATCAAACGAGCCAGGGTAGACAGCGATTTTGGTGCAGGACATGATATTACTCCTCTTGGCAGATCATGAAGGTCACTGAGCTATGGCCATAGCGTTTCACTTTCCAGACCATCAACGGGGGGCAGGGACTAACGGAATATCGGTAATCATGCTCCACAACCAAAACCCCATGGGGAGAAAGGATCTTTTCTTTCGCGATTAAATACAAACAACGATCCTGCAAACCGGACTGATAGGGAGGATCCATGAAAATCAGATCAAAGCGTCGGTTAACGGCCCCCTGGGCGGTGATAAATGTACTTGCCGGCGCATGAACAACATGCGCCAGGTCACTGAATCCAGCCCTTTCAAGATGTTGTCGGATCATCGTGCAGCATCGGGCTTCACGGTCGACACACCATACTTCGGCAGCTCCCCGGCTCAATGCTTCAAGAGTCATGATCCCGGTTCCGGCAAACAGATCGGCCACCACAGCTTCCGTTAACCGTTCCAGCCCCAGGACATTAAAAACAGCTTCACGAACCATTGATTTAGTAGGCCGGACGCCGGCAATGGTCACTTCTTTGAGATACAAACCCCGTCTTTTTCCACCGGTAATCCGCATGGTTCCAGCTTAACATCCACCCGTCAAAAAAAAAGGCAGAGGCTTGCGCAGACTCTGCCTTATGAACATCATTCAGCCAGGGGCGCTAGAAACTATCTACCACCACGCTTGGAAGCTTTTAAAGGGTTGATCTTCTTCTTAATCTCTTCAACATTACGTTTGACATGGGTAGCCATGACACAGATACCGCTCTTCCACTTGGCAGCCGGATTGGGAAAGGTTAGGCAATAGGTGGTGTCTTCAACGGTAACCACCTTCGCACATCCCTCGCACTGCTCAACGACCGGATGGC
Organism: Candidatus Anaeroferrophillus wilburensis; assembly: GCA_016934315.1. Lineage (NCBI taxonomy): Bacteria > Deltaproteobacteria > Candidatus Anaeroferrophillales > Candidatus Anaeroferrophillacea > Candidatus Anaeroferrophillus > Candidatus Anaeroferrophillus wilburensis. The sequence continues at coordinate 118,270 of JAFGSY010000030.1, forward strand.
ATTCACCATCTTTATAGGAACAACCCGCAGGCTTCATCAAAAAGCACTCATGCCCTTTACGCACAGACTGGCAAATCATCAATATACCTCCAACTTCTGGTTCCCGATAAGTAATTTATTAGGCTGAACTATTTACTGGATTCTCCCGTCATTGTCAAGAATCTTTTGCATTTCAGATGTATTTTTCAATAACCTGACGCACATCAAGCATATCGACCAGATTATGCACATAGTCAAGCTCATCGGTGTTGATAACCACCACTTCTGACAGGTTGTAATCGGCTATCCACTCATCGTAAAGCTGCATCAGCCGCTTCAGGTAGCGCGGCTTGACCTGCTGCTCAAAAGGACGTCCACGGAGCTTGATTCTTTTCCTTATCGTCCGGTAGGGACACGTAAGATAGACCAGCAGGTCGGGAGGAGCAAGGGTTTCGAGCAAAGAAGAATAGAGGTCGTAGTAGGTGTCAAAATCCTTTTTTTTCAGCAAGCGTGACCGATAAAGATTGCGCGCGAAAATTTCAGCATCTTCATAAATTGTCCGATCCTGAACCACTGAGCTGGTAACATCTGCCAGCGCGAGATGACTTTTAAACTTCTGGGTCAGGAAATAAACCTGTGACTTGAAGGCCCAGGTCTTCATGTCCTGATAAAAATCTTTCAGATAAGGATTGGTGCCATACTGCTCATAGTAGGGCGTCAGGGGATAGTGTGAGCACAGGAATTCAACCATGCTTGATTTTCCCGCGCCCATAGTCCCGGCGACAGCGATAAATTTTTTCATGGCAACTACAATCCTTTACCGGTACCGGCGGCTAGGATAAACACCGCACCTAGATGGAATTTTCCTAAAGTTAACATAATATATCTTATCAGACTCTAGCGAAACAGGTGAAACTGCAAAAACATCACATCATAGCCTTAATCAAAGACGTCACAAGCAAAAAAAGTATTAAAGCCCTACTGACTGCCGGACCCTTTGAACCTCGTGAAGCGTGAGCTGACGGTACCGGCCCGGAACAAGGCCGGTCAACGATAAAAATCCGATCCTGGTCCGCACCAGTTTGACCACCCTGAAACCCATGGCCGCCAGCGTCCGCCGGATTTGCCGGTTTCGTCCTTCACGCAGAACCATCTCGAGAATGCTGCGGCGCCTGCCGGCTTCCAGCAGCTTTGTCCGATCCGGTTTCGATATGCCATCTTCAAGCATAATCCCCCGAGCCAGCCGATCCATATCCTGGGAAGAAAAATAGCCGGCAACAGTCACCAGATAGGTTTTTTCCAGCTTATAGCGTGGGTGCATCATCCGATGTGCCAGCTCTCCATCGTTGGTACACAGCAACAGCCCGGACGATTGATAGTCAAGGCGGCCGACCGGATACACCCGGTCACCAATTCCGGTCAATAAATCGGTAACAATTTTCCTGCCCTGGGGATCATCAAGGGTAGTAAGATAACCAGCCGGTTTATGAAGGATGAGATACCGGCGCTGCTGGCCGGTGACTTCCAATTGCTGGCCAGCAACAAGAATCGTGTCTACGGCAGGATCAGCCCTGGTTCCCAGCTCGCGCACCACCTGCCCGTTGACCGTGACGAGACCCTGGACAATCAATTTTTCAGCCTGGCGCCGGGATGCCAGGCCATAAGCCGCAATAATTTTTTGCAAGCGATCCGCCATCCGGCTCCCTTTTACTGGCCGTCGAGCAAGGGCAGTTCTTCGTGGGGATACAAGTCACCAAAGGAATTGATATCAGGCAGGCTTGACAAGCTGGCAAGATTGAAAATCTGCAGAAATTTATCGGTGGTGACATAGAGGAGCGGTGAACCTGGAACGTCTTTTTTGCCACGGATGGCAATGAGCTCTTTGACCAGCAGCAGGCGGATGACCCCGGAGGCATCAACCCCGCGGATGGCTTCAATTTCTGGTCTGGTGATCGGCTGCCGATAAGCAATGATCGCCAGGGTCTCCAGTGCCGCCCTACTGAAGCGAACAGGTTTGCCGGCATTGAACTTGCGAATCCAGGAAGCGTTGTCCAGCTTGGTCACAAAGCGAATTCCACCATCAACACGCTGAATAAGAAACCCCCGGCTACGAAGGCGATATTCCTCCTCCAGCTGACTGACAGCCTCGTCCAACAATTCGCCATTATCATCGATCTCAAGCAATTCATGCAGGTCACCAACAGCAACGGGCTCACTGGAAACCAGCAACAGGCTTTCAACAATATCTTTTATCTGCCGCAGCTCTAACGTGCTGCCCATAGGGCCCCTCCGCACATGACATTACGTTCCGTTCCGCCACCCAAAACCGTCCGCACAGGAAGCTCCAAACCCGCGGAGTTTAACAACCGAAGCAGCTTACGTGCCGGCATGAATGGTCAGCGGCTGCAACGGCGATTCCTGAGCCAGTACTACTCGCTTCTGGCGGCTCATCTCCAGCAAAGCAAAAAAGAGGCTGACTAAAAATGGCCGGTCGGCATGCAGCAGCTCAACCAATTGGGCAAAAGGAATGGATGACTGTTCACCTAAAACCTGGCTGACCTGCTGAAAAATATCATCAAGATCAACAAGTTCCTGGGTAATTTCAAGCTTCTCCTGCCGCTCCTTCTGCCGCTCACAAAGCTGCAGAAAAGCAGCCAGCAAATCACTCAAACTGACAGCATAACGTTCTTCGGCCACCGTCCCGCCTTCGCCCCCCTCCCCAATAGCCTCCTGAACGGCTGATTCAGCCGGCGGCGAAAAGGTATCCCAGCCTGATAGTGGCTGTCCAGCGAGATATTCAGCACCTTTCTTGTAGAGTTCATAGGATTTCAGCCGGGCAATGATCTCTCCCCGGGGGTCCTCTCCCTCTTCAGCACCATCATCCTCATCGACGATCTGCTGCTGCAGCAAAACCCGTGACTTAATCTGAATCAGAGTTGCGGCCATAACCAGATATTCCGAAGCCACCGTCAGGTTTAGCTCACCCATCAGCTCCAGATAGGCCAGATACTGCCTGGTAATAATAACAATGGGAAGATCTTCAATGGCTACCCGGTTTTTTCGTACCAGAAAGAGGAGCAGGTCAAGGGGACCTTCAAAACTGTCCAGCAAAACATAAAACTGCTCCTCCAAGGCATACAAGGCCCGCTGATGGGCAGGAGGGAAGAAAGGTAAATGGGTGGTATCCGTAGAATCGGAAGACAAGGTGGTCATATTTTCATGCCGTCGCGCACCTTCTCCATGGTTGCCACGGCAATGCTGCGGGATCGGGCAATACCGTCGGCAACAATCTCATCCACCAGTTGCGGGCGGACCTCATAATAGCGCCTTTTTTCCTGAACCGGCTCAAGGTGACGCATCAGATTCTGCATAAGGATTTTCTTGCATTCGACGCAGCCAATGGCAGCCCTGGGGCATTCCCGACGAATCCTATCAACCTCTTCACCACTGGAATAAAGCGGGTGCAAAGGAAACATGTTGCATACATCCGGGTCGCCGGGGTCTTTGCGACGGGCCCGCTGGATATCAGTCACCATCTGGCTGACCTTGTTACGAACCGCCTCTTCATCGTCAGCCAGGAAGATGGCGTTCTGATAGCTTTTACTCATCTTCCTGCCGTCCAACCCCATCAGCTTCGGCACCTCGGTCAGGATCGGCTCAGGAATGGGAAAAATTTCACCGTACAGGTAGTTGAAGCGGCGGGTTATTTCCCGGGTTAATTCCACATGGGGCAGCTGATCGACACCGATGGGAACCAAATTAGCCATATAGATAATAATATCAGCAGCCTGGAGAACCGGATAGCCTAAAAACCCATAGGTGGCCGTTTCATCACTCTTCTGTTCATCCTGGCTGTCCTTGAAAGTAGGATTGCGCAGCAGCCATGACAGCGGAGTTATCATCGACAGCAAAAGATGCAGCTCGGCATGCTCCTTGATCTGCGACTGGATAAAAAGGGTTGCTTTTTGTGGGTCAATGCCCACACTCAGCCAGTCAATAAACATATCCCGGGTACTTTCCCTGATAATCTCAGGATGCTGAAATTCACTGGTCAGCGCGTGCCAGTCGGCAGCAAAAAAGAAACAATCATATTTCTCCTGAAAATCAAGCCAGTTGGTGAGCACGCCGTGAAAGTGACCCAGATGGAGTTTGCCGGTGGTCCGCATACCCGAAAGAACCCGTTTTTTTTCAATCGCCATAAACCGCATACCTCAACCATGATATCACTTATTACTATATAAATAAATAGAATTAAAGGAGTTTTACGCCGATCATCATCTGGGCGGAAAAAGAAATAAGCGGCACAATAACCAGTTCGATGACATTGCTGAACAGGAGAAGCATGACAATCAGGAACCCGTAAGGCTCAAGACGGATGAAGATGGCTTCGGAGCTGGCTGGCAGCAGATTTGAGAGGATTCGGCCACCATCAAGGGGAGGAATCGGAATCAGATTGAAGAAACCCAGCGCCAGATTAATGACCACACTGGCCTGAGCCATCATAATCATCGGCATTATTACCATCTCCCCCACCCGTGCCCCCACCACGGTCAGCGGGATGCTGGTCAGTACATGGTAGAAAAACGCACTGAAGGCTGCCAGCAGCAGGTTGGCTGCCGGCCCGGCAACGGCAATCCACAGCATATTGCGCCGCGGATCTGCCAGATTTCCCGGGTTGATGGGAATCGGCTTGGCCCAACCAATCATGCGGGTAATGAAAAAAACCGCCGTTCCCAATAAATCAAGATGGCGCAGGGGGTTAAGGGTCAATCGACCAGCCCGACGGGCCGTATGATCACCAAAATAATCAGCAACATATCCATGGGCTACCTCATGGATGGTAACAGCCATTAAAACCGGCACCGCCATAATGGCAATCTGCTGCATTATTCCTTGCATATCCATCTCATGCTCTCCTGCTGAAGTCGCTGCATACCTATCAAAAAAGGAGATTTCCGTCAATGAGCATCTTGCGGCCGGCAGCGATAGTCAAGCAGATTATAATGAGTCCTGGATATCTTGGTTCATCTGCAATATGTGTTACAATTCCTGATCATCATAGCGGTGATCGATGACCCGTTCACTTTTGCGCTCGGTGCGAGGAAGGCTCTGATAAGCAACCACTTCCACCCGGCAGGTAACCATAATTTTCCGTCTGATCTCATTGACGATGGCGGTTGCCGTACGGCTGCAGTCAACCTCACCGGCACTGGGATTTGCTTCCACTTTGATCAGCATCTCATCACGGCCGTCCGGCCGTCGATCAAGGAAAATCTGGTACTCACTGGAAACTTGTGGAAACAGGGAAAGCAGTTCATCAATCTGCCCCGGGTAGACATTGACCGCTCGATATTTAAAAACCATGTCTGTCCGGCCAAGAATCCGGTCGTGGCGGGGAAAGGGAGAACCACAAGGACATTGCCCTGGCAGCAGACGGCTGACATCCCGGGTCCGGTAGCGAATCAGGGGCGCTGCCTCTTTTCTCAGGGTGGTAACCACCATCTCCCCCATGGTTCCACTCGGAACCGGCTCCAGGGTATGGGGGTCAATAATTTCAACCAGATAATAATCGGACCAGTAATGGATTCCCTGGTGACAGGAACAATCAAGACCGGTACCAGGTCCGTAGAGTTCAGTCATTCCGGGGATATCAAAGACATCGTCAACGCCGAGCAGCTCCTTGATGCGCTGCAGCATGGCACGACTGCTGCGTTCCGATCCCAGGATAACTTTGCGCAAATTCAGTCGATCACGGATTCCCCGTCGATGGACCTCTTCTGCCATGAGCAGACCCATGGACGCCGTACAGCAGAGAACTGTTGACTGAAAATCAATGGCCAGCTCACATTGCATATCCACATTGCCCGGCCCGGTGGGAATAGCCATCGCCCCAAACAGCTCACAGCCTCTTTGGAAACCGGCACCGGCAGTCCATAAGCCGTAACCAACTGCAATCTGGACCCGATCGCTCACCGTTAAACCGGCCATTTCATAGCAGCGGGCAAAAAAGTGTCCCCAGTCCGCAAGATCTTTCTCGGTATAGGCCATAACCTTCTTTTTGCCGGTTGTTCCCGATGAAGCATGAATCCTAACCACTTTCTCATAAGGAACCGACAGCAGCGGGAAGGGATAACCCGCACGCAAATCATCCGCTGCCGTAAAAGGCAATTTGGCCAAGTCCCCTACTCCCTGAATATCACTTGGCTCGATCCCGGCACTCTTAAAACGTTGCCGGTAAAAGGGCGAATGCTCATACACATGGGCTATCGTCCACCGCAGACCCCGTTCCTGCAGTTTTAGCAAGTCATCGGCAGAATAATTGTTCATAAAACGTTGATGCACGCTCTCAACCTCCGGATACAATAACAAAAAGCTGTGGATCATCATGCGTCCACAGCTTACAGGCATATAAAAAAGCCATGGACACCACTCCCTTAAGAGGATTGTCCATGGCCTAACTGACTATTTCCAGGTGGCGGACAACCCTTCAGGAATTGTAACGCCACCACCAATTATCGTTGATCACTTTCCCCCACCATCCCCTCGGCTACTGAAAGAATGCCCCCTCCCCAAGCACCCGGCAAGGAACATCATCCCATAACCAAATTCACCGGTCATGTCAAGGGGATTTCCCCGGCCGGACATTAATCAGCGCTTACCAGAAAAATGCCCGCAACGAACGACGGCCGAGGAAAAACTAATAATACAATATCTTATCTGCGCTGGCCAGCGCTTCCCAGGCATTCGGCAGCTGTACAGGAACAATGAAGTCTTCAATATTTGCGGTATCATCCACGGAGGTGGCAAAGCCGCCAATAACATGGAATGTTGCGCACAAGGCAATGGTAACCCCCAGCTGCTCCTTCTGAAAACGGGCCATCTGCTCCAGGTTGTCAGGCAGATCAGCAGCTGAAAGGCCTTCCAACTGTGACGCAATCAACTCTTTTACTTCGGCCGGAATAGCCAGCTTGGCCAGCTCGCCTTTCTTTGCCATGGCAACCGCAGATGGACCATAAAAAATGGTAACATTGGGGACATTCCCCAGCTTTTTAGCCAGAAAGGCAACGACATAGCTGGCATATTGATTGGCGGCTTCGGTGGTGTTGACAATGAGCAACAAATTTTTCGTTTCCAACATGTTACCATCCTCCTTTTTTCAGTTACAGATTGATAAAAACCCTATTAGCCGAATGGGTTTCACCATACGCCCATTTTCGACCAAAGTCCATGGTAAAAAGCCCTATCTCAGCCGATATTATTCCTGCTCTCCCCTCTAACACCCTAAAAAGGCGCCATGATGTCATCCGACATTTGTCTCAAAAAGCTGGCTTGGAAAATGGCTATACCACCTGCGGACCTTATCTCCCTAGCATGGCAACTGACGGCGGCACCCACTGCTCACCAGACAAGGCTTTGGTAAATCCAGCCTAGATCCCCGTCGGGGTGCTGTACTTTGATCCAGGTATCTTTTTTAGCGATAATTTTAAAGGCAACACCACGATCGGCGGTAAAAACGACCTGATTGCCGGTTCCCGGGCCGGAGCGGATATTGCACTTATCCTTGACGGTAATAACCGTTGGGGTCGAACTGATAAGCTGTCTGTTGATCCAGCCGGTATCTCCCTCATAATCGCTGAACTGGCACCAGGAGCCAGATTTCTTGACAACCTGGAGAGGATAATAATAGCCTACCTGCCAGATAATGTCGTATTCGCTTCCCGGACCTGAGCGGATATTGGCCTTGGGAACCGTGACTGAAAGGCGCTCGGCGTGCACTGCCACTGGCAGGATAAAAAACAGGACACTAAAAAACAGAACAAAAACAACAGATTTTTTCAGTTGCAGAAAAGCCATTCCTCCTCCATGAAAAAACAATAACCAATCATACTGGGAGCCAGCGCCAGCATTTCAGGACCACCGGCACAGCCGATATATCCTCCTCAATCATCTACACCTGCCGATATGGCAGCCCCAGAGCCTTGCGTTTGCCCTCAACATGGCGTTGGATTAGCAACGCCGCTTTTTCAGGATCAGGCTCTACCGCAAAGGTTGCCCCCACCACATCGCTCAGTCCCGAGGTCAGCAGATTGACGACATTCATACTGCCGGTAATCGGCGGCATCGGCCCCAAAACAGTGAAAACACCGGAGGCAACAAAGTAGGCACCGATGGAAACCGCTTTTTCCGAGTACCATTCAGGTGCCGCCCCCGCCAGCGGGAGATCACTGATATCCACCTGCAAAGCATCGGCCAGCGCAGCGGCCAGCACCAGGATACGAACGTTATCCACACAGCTGCCCATATGTAAAACCGGCGGAATCCCCAGGGTCTGGCAGACTTCCCGTAAGCCTGGCCCGGCATATGCTGCCGCTTCAGCCACCTTGAATCCGGCTTTAGCATTGGCAACTGCGGCACAACCGGTATCAACCACCAGATAATCCTGCTCAATAAGCCGCTTGGTCAGGGTTACGTGGCCATAATCATGCTTGATTTTAGGATTATTGCAGCCAACAACCCCCACCGCCCCACGGATTTTACCAGCAGCAATGGCATCAATCAACGGCTTCGGGGTGCCACCCAGAGCGGCAATAATTGCCTCAACGGAAAAGCCACCTACGGAAGGAGTCGGCGTCACCGGAATATACGTTTCTCCTCGCTGGGAAAAATTTTCAATCGCCTTACGCACCAGATCCAGTGCTAAGCGGGCAGCATTATCAGGATGAAATTCATGGTGTTCCATCCCCGGGAAGCGGGCTTTGTCGCTGGTACTGATCATCTTTGTATGGTAGCAGGGAGCCAGGGCACCAAGGGAAGGCATGATGCACTGGTAATCAACAATCATCATCTCCACGGCCCCGGTGCCTACCACCAGCTCGGTCATCAGGTGGTTGCCGGCCACCGGGATGCCATGGCGCATCAGCAGCTCATTGCCGGTGCAGCACAAGCCGGCAAGGTTAATACCCGCCGCTCCCTTTTCCGCTGCCAGAGTCAGCATTTCTTGGGATTCACAGGCCCGCATAATCATCTCCGAAACCACCGGGTTGTGACCGTGGACAATGATATTAACCTGATCTTCCTTGAGAACCCCGACATTGACCTGGTTGGAATTCGGTTGGGGAGTACCGAAGAGGATATCTGATACCTCGGTGGCAATCATGGAACCGCCCCAGCCATCAGAAAGGGCATTACGTAGACCATGGAGCATCAGGCTCTGCCAGCCGTTGTCCACCCCCATGTGGGTACGGTGCATCATCTCCGAAGTTTCCCGATCGATGCCCCGGGGAGCAATGCCGATTCTTTTCCAGAGCTCCTGCCGTTTTGCCGGTGCCCGGCCAGCCATGGTCAAATACCCCTTGCGGGTACCAAACTCATCCTGCATGGCGGCAGCCAGATCACCGGCGATCGCCAAAGCATTCCTGCCCTCGGTTTCAACACCGTATTCCCGGGCCACCCGAAGCAGTTTTTTCTGGTCACGAATAGCATAGCCCGGAGCATTATCAACAGCCACATCAGCCAGAACCTCCACCAGGTCCCGGCCATGGTCGGAATGGGCTGCTGCACCGGCGGCAATCATCCGGCCAAGGTTGCGGGCAACAATAATATCCGCATCTGCCCCACAAACGCCCTTCTGCGGTCCTTCGCCAAACGGATCAATCCGGCAAGGCCCCATGGCGCAGACGCGGCAGCTCAACCCCATCTCACAGTAGCCGCATTGAGGAGTTTGATCAGCCAGCCGCTCCCAGACGGTTTCCACCTGATCATTGGCCATTTTCTGCAGCAGCAACTGGCCGTCCCTGGTAATGGTTCTATGATCATATTTGCCCATGATTTCCTCTCCTTTTTTGTCATTGACTACAGCGGTTTTTATCATGGATGAACCGATAAACTAGCGATCCTCAAGAGAATGGAGACTTTTTTTCATCTCGAGCAACAGTGCAACCCCGGCCGCTGGCGGAAACTGCTGGTCCACTGCGGCCGATACCGAGCGGGCCACGACAGCTGTTTTCCTCTTCAAAGCATCAGCAGACTCTTCAAAGGTCAGGGCGCCTGTCTTGCAAACCTCAACACAGGCAGGCAGCAGCCCATCCTGCTGCCTGACAATGCAGTTGTCACATTTAACCGCGATGGTTTTTTCTGCCGGCGCCAACCAGTCCTGATGATAACGGATGACGCCGAAAGGACAGGCCATGGCACAGGACGCACAGTTGATACAGCGGTCAGGGTCAATGAGGACGGTGCCGCTCTCCGGGTCACGAAATATCGCCCCTGGCAGACAGGCCAGTAAGCATGGTGCCGGGTCACAGTGGCGGCAACGGTTGGGAAACCCCTCCCCCGATAACCCAGCACCCACATGAACTCTTGGTTTCGGCAATGGCATTTCACCAATGGCTCGGTGCATCTCTTTGCTCTGTGAATGGGCGGTGGCACAGGCAAGCATGCACTGCATGCAGCCAACACAACGCTCAGGATGAACTTGAACTTGCTTCATCGTATCCCCCCCTTTAGCAGCAGTGTTGCACGAAGAACGCTCAACCGTTTTCACGGCAAGCGGTCAATACATACTTTCGCTTACGATTGTTCCATCAGTGCCAGCAATTTTCCACTGAAATTGAACTCACCATAACAGCGAACGAACCTGGAAAGTGGAATCCAGCAGCTTCTCTTTTGGAATGGTCAGCGGCAGTCCGCGACGGATAAGGGAAAACAACACCCCTCCCTGGGCAATATCATTAATCAGAATCATACCAACCAGCCGGTCATCGCAAAAAACCATCTTTCGATACTGCCGGCGGCGAGGCATGAGAGAGCTGATAATGGTATAGCGCTTGTCATCGGCCGGGGGGGCAACCAGACCGGCAGTCATGACGTCGAGGGAAAAAATGCGGATAACATTCCGACTGACACTTCCCCGGTAGCATACAGGCCGGCCGGCCATATTCATCCCCGCAGCAATTCCCTGATCAACGGCTTCCGGCCAGATAGCATTCAGAAAACGACAACGGCGGGCAAGGTCAACCAGTTCAGCCACATCACCGGCAGCATATATACCGGGAAAAGAGGTCTCCAGGTGTTCATTGACCACGATTCCCTGGTTGACTGCAATGCGGTCAGCTGAAATAAACTTACAGGCAGGCGCCACCCCCTTGCCGACAACCACCAGTTCACACGGAAGTTCGGTTCCGTCTGCAAGAGCTACGGCATTGACCTTGGCATGACCGGCAAATGCATGTACTTGGCTGCCAACCAGAATCCGCAGGCCATGGTTCTGGAGTTCATGAAGAATCATGTGGCCAGCGGTTTCATCCACCTGCATAGCCAGGGGATAAGCGGAGCCAATCACCATGCTGACATGCAGCCCGCGGCGCAACAGTGCATAAGCAGCTTTAAAACCAACCAGGCCGCCGCCAAGCACCACCGCCCTGTGAACTTGGGGGACGATGGTCAGCATTTTTTGCACATGGGTCAGGGAACGCAGAGGAAAGATATGCTGCAGACCGCTGCCAGGAACAGCAACGCTACGGGGATCGGCACCGGTGGCAATCAGCAAACGGTCGAAAGGAATGATCAGGCCAGCAGCCGTGCTAACCGTACGAGTATCGAGGTCAATGGCAACAACCCGCTCATCGAGTACCGGTCGGATACGCAATTCATCATAAAAGTTTGAGGACCGGATCGGCAGCTGATCCTCGGAGATTGTCCCTTCAAGGACACTACTGATCATCGGACGACAATAGGGAAGTGAATTTTCGGCGGCCACCATGGTAATGGTGCCATGAACATCTTGCCGGCGGATGGCCTCAGCGGCACTGATTCCGGCAATCCCGTTACCAATGATCAGGTAGTTCATCGGCTGCTCCGGATTGCGGTTGGGAAGGAGGAGAACCACCCTTTCCCGGGAAGGATCTCCTGAAGAACCTATGTATTACCCCTGATGGGAAAAAATTTCAACCGCTTTATCCCCTGACACCCTGTTGATCGACAAATTTAGGGAGCAATTGTTCACCGCCGGCGGCGCCTATCATAACGCCACCCCTAGTCATCTAGTGCAGAATAAGGAATAAACGGAGAATAAAAATAGCTCTGTAAGGCAGGAGAACAACTGGTAACTCAAGCACCGGCAGTGGCTAGAAACTTATAAAGCTTAGCTTTAGGCATACCCTCTAACAAGTTGAATTTAATTCCTATTTTCACAGAATCATCATGCATGACTGTTCGCACAATGCCGGCAAGCAAAAGCTCTTCAACCACTCCCGGCAGGCAAAAGGAAATGCCCACCTCCTGGTCAACCGCAAGGGCATTGTTGACCCCCTCCAACTCGCTGTTTTTCATGGCCAGTTGACAACCGCCTTTACTGATATCGACAATCCGGCAATCAAAAAACAATTTACCCGTTTGCAGGCGGGCCGGCAGATAACAGTCAATCCGGGCAAAATTACGCAGGTTATGATCTTCAATGGCTTCGGGATAGCAGATAAAGAGAAGAGGGGCCGGGCTGTCGATCACCCCCATGACCTTAGATTTAAAACCAAAAACACTGCCCCGGTGCAGATATCGGACCACCAGGGAACGGTCAAGAGTAAAGAGTGCTTTGGGATCAGCAGCTGAAGGCAGTTTGACAATCATATACCTGCCCTCTTCCATGCCCACCAGAAAACTTTTGAAACGTCCCGGCGTATTATTATCAAGCTGGATATGTAACGGTGTATAGAGTTCCATGTCAGGCTATAATATTGTCAGCTGAGAGCTGCAATACCTCCCCAGCCATCCACTCCTTCTCTTTTTTCATTGTGCCAGCATTCCAAGAACTGGAGAAAAATAGGGATACATTCAGGGCAAAGCTGGGTGCCTTTCGCCTCTTCAATAATCTGCAAAGCTTTTTCCAAGGGCATACCTTTACGATAGGGACGATCACTGGTCAGAGCATGGAAAGTGTCACCGATGGCAATCATCCTGGCCCACAAAGGGATGGCATCCCCCTTCAAGCCATCAGGATAGCCCTTACCGTCTATTCGTTCATGGTGGTGGAGAACCATGGGGATGATTGCCGCCAGACTGGGTACCGGCCGCAGGATATCAGCACCGACCACCGGATGTCTCTTGATCATGTCATATTCTGCGTCGGTTAATTTTCCGGGCTTAAGGAGAACCTGATCCATGACCCCGATTTTGCCAATATCATGGAGTGTTGCCCCCAGATGGATGATTTCAATTTCCTGAGTGGTGAAATTCATCAATCTGGCCATCCCAACGGCAATTTCGGCCACTGCTTCAGAATGTCCCTGGGTATAGGAGTCACGTGCTTCCAGAGCACAACTCAGACTGGTAATGCTTGCCAGCATCAAGCTTCGCTCTGTTTCCAGCCTTTCCTTCTCTTTATGCAGTAAAAGCAATTTATCCGACAGCAGCTTTTCCACCGTAATAACCAGCTGGTCAAGATTGAACGGCTTCACCAGGTAGGAATCAGCTCCCAACTGCAGCATCCGCCTCATGATCGGTCGCTGGTTATTGGCACTCATAACAACAAAAGGAATAGCGGCGGTCAGGGGATCAGCATGAACCGCCTGACAGAACGACAGACCATCCATTTCTGGCATATCAATATCACTGAGAATCAGGGATGGCAAAGTGGTTCTGAGGGCATCTAGCCCCTTCCTGCCGTTTTCAGCTGTTACCACGGTAAAACCGGCTTCGCTAAGCCCCTTGCGGACAATCGAGAGGATGGTTGATGAATCATCAACCACCAGGATGGTTTGGTCACGTTGAAAGGTAGTCTTATAGAGTAGCTTTTCAATGGTTTGAAGAATTTTCTCCCTGGCTTCGTTTTTCGATAAATAGGCGTCCGCACCAGCCAGAAAACCCTGATCAATATCATTTTCATCATCCAACACGCTGAGAATAATCACTGGGATATGGTGGCGAGAAGGGTCATCCTTGATCAAACGACACATCTCCAGACCATTTTTACAGGGCATCTCAACATCAGTAATGATCAGATCAAAGTGTTCCGTCAGGGCCTTTTTCAATCCTTCCTGACCATCACCGGCATGAACAATCTCCACATCCATCATTTTCAACAGTTGTTTAGTTAAAGCATCCCTCACCACCATACTGTCATCAACTATCAAAATACGGCGGATCTTGGGGCTATAGGTTTTCATTCAGATTGAACTCCTTGAACCGATGCATTCGGCTGTTGCTGCAAATACCCACCTGAGGGCAGACTGCTTTCTACTTATCGGCACAAAATCAGATCTCTTTAGCGTAAATGAAGGCGCTGAGGGAAGGGCTTAACAGGAGACGCCAATGAAAAACCAGCGATTCCCGCGGCAAGCCGCAGAAAGCGCTGGTCACCAGCATAACGCTCAGAAAGGTGAAGGAATATCAGGAGGCAAAGAGGGTCCAATAAATAACGCCATCCTCGCCCTTGAAACCACGCAAAAGTTCCATATGCCTGAGGATGGCAAAATTTTTCTGCAGTTCCTTAAGACCAACGGCCAATTCTTCGGCCAAAGCCACCGGCGTAATGGCCTTTTTATTCGTAATAGTCTCCACCATCTGCTGTTGAATAGGCAGCAAATGAACCTCGGTAGTCAGCTTTGCCTGTTTTGCCGAATGCACAGCCCAGGGATCGCAGGCTTTCAGCGGCGACACAACATCCATATAGCAATCTTCACAGAGCTCCCGGTTGTCAAGCTCCACCAGATCATCGGCACCACACTGAGCCCCGCAGCGATCGCAGGGCATTGTATCTTTTTGCATCATTTCCTCCATTCAGTTAGAAACCGGACAGGCACAAGGGTTGGTAATCCGTATGGCCAGTGCATCGGCCATCATTTGCAGGGCTTGCACCACCTCGGCATCCGGCGCGCCATGGCCGACGACTTCCGGCTGGACAATCTCGGCTTTCATATCCTGCAAATACGCCTCCACTTTAGGCAGGATATTGACATTCCAGCTGTTTTGGGTAAAAACGCCTACCGGATAGCCGGTCTTCTTTTTGCTTTTAAACAACATCAGATAGTATTCCAGCCTCGGGTAGATGTTGGCATCGTAAGTCGGAGCACCAAAAACTATGCCACCGGCATTAAGCATCTCACCAAGGACAGCCCCCGGCTCTGCGGTTGCGGCGTCGAAATAGGCAACCTCCAGACCTTTTTCCAGCAGCCGCTGTTTGACCACCTGGCCCATCCTGTGGGTATTACCCCACATGGAACCGACAACCATAACCACCTTCTGCCCTCTTTGGTTGCTGGCCCACTCCTGGTAGCGGCTGATAATCGCCATGGGGTTTTGACGATAGACCGGTCCATGGGAAGGACAGAGGACAGAAATTCCCATCCCCCCCTTCACCCATTTATCAATGGCCTTAACCACATGCGGCAGGTAGGACGCCACGATGGTTCCCAGATAGCGTCTCGACTCCGGCCAGTATGCCTCCAGATCCCATTGGTCATCAAACAAGCCTTCATCCACAGCCCCGAAGCCACCGAAAGCATCACAGGGAAAGAGCACCTTATCCTCCTCCAGATAAGTGAACATGCTGTCGGGCCAATGCAGCCAGGGATAGCTGAGAAATTTTAAGGTCTTACCTCCGAGGTCGATACGATCGCCATCATTAACCGCTGTTACCCGTTCCCCCACACCGTAAAACTGATCCAGGAAAGATTTCGCTTTAGCAGTACAGAACACTTCGGCCTTGGGACACCGTTCGTAGATCACCGGTATCGACCCACTATGGTCAGGCTCCATATGGTTATGAATGATATAATCAATACTGTCCAAAGGAACAACTTCTTCAATGCGCCTGATGAATTGATCAGCGTAGTCACTCTTCACCAGTTCAATCAAAGCTGTTTTTTCCCGGCCTCGAACCAGATAGGCATTATAGCTCATCCCATGGGGCAATGCCCATAATCCTTCAAACAACGGGGTATCGTGATCGTTGACCCCTACCCAGTAGACACCGTCTATTATTCTGGTTGCACAATCAGGCATAGCTTCCTCCTCTGCCATACATTTATGGTCATGGCTGGTGCACACGCGCCAGCCCCATCTTCAACTACTGTATTTTTACCACTCTTACCATCCATAGTCAACAGTACTCAGCTGGCTACTGTCCACTTTTCATCAACCGTCATCAACCTGGACTGGTGTGTGACGCCAGGGAACACCTGCTGGAGGCGGGCTTGTGCCCTTAAGGGTGCAAATAAAACGTACAAGAAAGTACTCTCAGTGACGAAGGTTGCACGCCAGCAACCTTGACAAGAAGAATGATAATGATATGATATTCATCAGGTCGCCGCTGACCTCCACAGACATAGGCAATGACCTGGAGCTGGCATTGATCAGCTGCGTAATCGCTGGATTACCATGTGATCGTCAGCTCAGAGCTTTTAACCATCTCAACTGACATTGAACTCCGTTGTCTGGAAGAATGAAGTCTATGAAATGGATTGGAGCACATGTAAGTACTGCCGGTGGCGTACAAAACGCCCCACGTAATGCCACGACCATCGGAGCACGGGCCTTCGCCCTGTTCACCAAGAACCAGCGCCGCTGGCAGGCAAAACCACTCACCGATGAACAGGTTGCCCTGTTCCACCACTACATGGCCATTGGACACTTTACACCTGCACAGGTGTTGCCCCATGATAGTTACCTAATCAATCTGGGGCATCCGGGAAAGCAGGAACGGCAACAGTCAGTCGAGGCATTTATTGATGAGATCCGGCGCTGCGCCCAGCTTGGCCTTACTTCTTTAAATATTCATCCGGGAAGTTCCCTGGGCAGAATCAGTGATGATGCCTGTCTGGAAAACATTGCCGCCGGCATCAACCAGGCACTAGAGGTAACCAACGGAATAACCGTCGTTTTGGAAAATACCGCTGGACAGGGCAATAATCTCGGTCATCGGTTTGAACACCTGGCAGCAATTATCGACCTGATCGAAGACCGGGCAAGAATTGGCATCTGCCTTGATACCTGTCATCTGTTTGCTGCCGGCTATGAACTGCGTACCGCGACGGGCTTTGATGAAACCATGGCTGAATTCGACCACATTATCGGTTTCAACTACTTACGGGGTGCCCATCTGAATGATGCCAAAGTCACACTGGGGCAGCGGGTTGACCGCCATGAACGTCTCGGTGAAGGAACTTTGGGTTGGCAGGTATTCAGGCGACTGATGAACGACCCCCGGTTTGACCGCATGCCGCTGATTCTGGAAACCATCGACAGCAGCCGCTGGGCAGCTGAGATCAGGATCCTCTACGACATGATCGAAACAACAAACTGTGACTCGATGGGGCGATTCTGAGGGAAGCGTTACCGGGAAAAACAACACCGACAAGCAGTAAAGAGCAGGTAGACCACCGCCGTCAGTAAAATAATTGTTGCCCCTGAGGTCAGATCAAACAGGAAAGAAAGCAACAGACCACCAACAATACAGCCGATGCTGATGCCCACCGCCAGCAACATCATGTTTCTGATCGATGGAGTCAGTTCTTCGGCTATGGCAGCCGGGATGGTCAACAGGGCAATAATCAGAATCAAGCCCACTACTCTGATCAGCACCACTATCGACAGGGCCACCAGAACCAGCATTGCCCCCTGGATAACCCGCACCGGCAGACCACAGACTTCGGCATATTCAGGATCATAAGAGATGGCCAGCAGTTCATGGTGATAGCGGTAGACAATCATCAGAACCAGCAGGTCGATAACTATAATATATACCAGATCAATGGTTGAAACCGCAAGGATGCTGCCGAACAGATAGCCGAAAAGATCGGCGTGATATCCCGGGGTCAGATCCACCAGAATGATGCCAACTGCCATACCGATCGCCCACATGGCACCAATAATGGTATCGGGACGGCTCTTGCTTATCATACTGATGCCTCCCATAGCCAGCGCGGCGATGACTGAAAAAAGGGCGGTACAGGGAAGCGGCGGCAGGCCGAAATAGTAGGCAACCCCAACCCCGCCAAAAGCGGCATGCGCAATTCCCCCCGCCAGGAAAACCAGCCGGTTGACCACCACCAGGGTGCCGATAACACCGCAGGTAACACTGACCAGCAGGGCGGCCAGCAAGGCATTCTGGAAAAAATCCACGGACAATATCTGTGGCATACAGCCCTGTTCTCCTGTACCTTACGGATGAGGTTTATACAGCCGGTGGGGAAGACCATGGGCTATCAGGTCTACCGGACACTGGTAGGTTGCTTCGAGCATCTCCGGGGTTATGAGGCCTTCGTCATGGGCCACCAGGGTATGATTGACGCAGGCAATTGAGCGGACATACTGGGAAATCACGCCGATATCATGGGTAATGATGACGATGGTCATCTCCCGGTTCAGGACCTGCAGAAGATCATAGACGTTCTGCTGACCCACGCTGTCAATACCGACCGTCGGCTCATCAAGAAAAAGAATCCTGGGATCACGACAGAGAGCCCTGGCCAGGAACACCCGCTGCCGCTGGCCACCGGAAAGCTCTCCTATGGGACATTGACGCTGCTCCCACATTCCCACCCGCTGGAGTTCATCGGCAGCCCGCCGATGGTCTTCCTTGCGATAACGGTAGCCCCGGCAATGAGGCTGCAGCCGGCCCTGGAGGACAATATCCCAGACAGCAATGGGAAAAGAGCGGTCCTCTTTGGCCATCAACTGAGGAACATAGGCCAGATGAGGCCGGGCGTCAACCGGACGTGTGCCCAGTACGGCAACTGTCCCGTTGGCAGGTTTGAGCAAACCGAGAATGAGTTTGACCAGAGTCGTTTTGCCACCCCCATTGGGACCGATGATGCCAAGGAAATCCTGCTCATGAATAGTCAGATTGACATCTTTGAGGACAACCTGGTTGCCATAGGCAAAAGAGAGATTATCAATGGCTACCGCCGGCGGCATGACCCTTGTTGTTTGATCACTGCTCATCAATTACCTTGCCTGAGATGCCAGGCAACCTTTTGCAGGTTTACCAGCCAGTTTTCAGCTAGGGGATCAACTTCTATCACCCTACCCCCCAACTCGCCGGCGAGTAAAGCTGCCCCATTGCCACGATACTGCGGCTGGACAAAAATGGCTTTAATGCCCAGCTTCCTGCTCTGCTCAACCAGCTGGGCAAGATAGCGGGGACCAGGTTCGCTGCCATGGCGTTCAACCGCCAACTGTTGGAGGCCATATGCCCGGGCAAAATAGCCCCAGGAAGGATGAAAGACCAGAAAATATGGGTTGCTCTGCATCGGCGCGGTCAGCAATCGGAGCTCCTCATCAAGTAGGGTCAACCTTTCTTCCCATTGAGCCAGGTTGTTGCGATAGACATCCTGATGGTCGGCATCCAGAACACACAAGGTTTCGGTCATGGTTCGGGATAACTGTTTCACCAGACTGGGGTCCAGCCATATGTGCGGATCAGGAAGAAGATGCTGATGTTTATTTACCGGTTGCCGGTCAAAAGCTGCCGCATTGCCGTTCACCGATATTTTTTCAATGCCCCGGTCCGAGGCAACAAACTGCAGATTCTTATTCACTTGGCCCAGTCGGGGCAGCCAGACCTTCTCAAAAGGTATCCCGATGGTAAAATAGACATGGGCATCTGCCAAGGCCTCCATCTGTGACGGTCGGGGCTCGTAGGTGTGGGGGTCGGCGCCTGGAGGAACCATCACCGCCACATCCACCAGCTCGCCAGCCAGCTGCTCGACAAAAAACTTCTGAGGCAGGATACTGACGACAACCCGCATGGGGGCAGCCAGTACAGTGGCCGGGAAGAACGTTGCCAAGAAAAACCAGCAAAAGAAAAAAATCCTAAACCGCTGCGGTCGCCTGGTCATCATCCGGCCGTCCTACCTGCTTATCAAGGATGAGGCACCCTTTTCTGACCCTGGTATCATAGGAAACCATTCCCTGGGAATCACCAAAGGAGCTGATATAGGCAGACACGGCATCCTTCTCAGCCCCGGTCAGGGACCGCTGGAACTCCAGATGCCAGATAGTATGGTCAATAACATGAGCCACCGTGTCCTGGCGTTTCCAGGTGGCATGCTGGAAGGAGATCTGCGGGGAATAGCCCAGTGCATAGAGATAATTGAAAATCGCCACGATATCCAACGGATCCCAGACATACGGCTCATCATAAACCAGCTGGTGACAGTGATTGTACATGGGGTTCTCCCGAATACCGGCCCAGTAGGCAAGGGCCAGGTAACGGGATGACATGGACAGCAACCGGTCAACACTGGCCAGATCATTGAGGATGGGACTCATGGAGACAAAGACCAGGTCAAAGGTTTCAGGAGGATCATACTGATAAAAGTCAGCACAGATGACCTCCAGGTTGGCTGTCTGACGCTCCTTTTTCTTCGCCAGCAGCTGTTCGATCATCTTCGGAGAAACATCAACGGCGACCACCCGCTTGCAGCTTTTGGCAAAATCGAAACAATGAGTTCCCGGGCCACAGGCAATATCAACAACGGAATAACCAGGCTGAAGAATCTGCTGATCGTGCAGTTGGTTGGTTATCCATTGTTGGTCGGCAACAAAATCATCAGCATTTTCAAACTTGTGATAGTGGTCGGCCAGATCATCCCACTTTTTAGCCGTTGTTATTTTGCGGTTTTCAAAACTTTTCCGCCGTTTTTCGGCATAAATCCGCCAGAATTCCGGAGTGAACGGGTCATGTTCGACAGATAGCATGGTTTTATCCCTCCTATAATGATACACCGCCCTGAAGGCAGAGGTTTTTTCTGGCTTGCAATATCGGGCAACACAGCAAAAGTCAACCGCTTTTCATTTTTTTACCGCAGCCCAATGGAGGCAACGTAAAAAAACAACGAAAAATTCCTTGTAACTTGCTGGTTTTTATTATAAGTTTTGCCACTCATGTATATATTGCAATTCTGGCATACGTATCGCAGTAACAGCCCGCATCAGGAGGTGGAGAGCGTTGAATTTCCTTAAAAAGATTTCCCAGTCAATTGACTATTGCATTGAAAAGATCGGCCTCGCTGTTGCCTGGCTGACGACGCTCATGGTCCTCAATGTTTTTTATGACGTGATCATGCGCTACGTGTTTCACCGGGGCAATATCGCCGTCCAGGAAATGGAATGGCACCTGTTCTCGATTATTTTCCTCATCGGCGCGGCCTACGCCCTGAAAAAGGATGCCCATGTCCGGGTTGATATCATCTATACTCGCCTGAGCACCAAGCAGAAGGCTTGGATCGATTTTTTCGGCACCTTTCTGTTTCTCATTCCTTTTTCTCTCATCGTCATCTATGCCAACAAAAACTTTGTCGGCTCATCCTGGTCGATGCGGGAAATTTCCCCCGATCCCGGCGGACTGCCAGCCCGCTACCTGCTGAAAGCCATGATTCCCCTAGGGTTTTCGCTGGTTATCATTCAAGGTGTTTCCCAGGCGATAAAAAATTTTCTGGTCATCATCGGCAAAGAGAATGAGGTGGCCAGCTAATGGAATTCATCAATGAATATATGTCCCTGATCATGTTCGCCTCGGTTTTTTTCCTGCTGCTGCTAGGTTATCCGGTTGCCTTCACCATCGGCGGCGTCTCATTGTTTTTCGGTCTCATCGGTTTCGGTCCCCAGTTTTTCAACCTCCTGCCCTTACGCATCTGGGGCACCATGAGTAATTTCACCCTGCTGGCCGTACCATTGTTCATCTACATGGGGGTCATGCTGGAACGCTCGGGGCTGGCGGAAGAACTGCTGGAAACCATGGGCTTGGTGTTCGCCAGGGTGCGCGGCGGCCTGGCTATCTCCGTCATCATTGTCGGCGCCCTGCTCGGGGCTTCCACCGGCATCGTCGGGGCCACCGTGGTTACCATGGGCCTTTTGTCACTGCCGACGATGCTGAAAAGAAACTACAGCAAAGCGCTGGCCACCGGCACCGTGGCGGCATCCGGAACCCTGGGGCAGATCATCCCCCCCAGCATTGTCCTGGTCCTCCTGGGGGATATCATGAACGTGCCCATCGGCGACCTGTTCGTTGGTGCCGTCATCCCCGGACTTATTCTCGTTGTTCTCTACATGCTCTACGTGTTTATCATCTCGTCCATCAAGCCCGAGTGGGCCCCCCCAATTCCTGCTGAGGAGTTGGCCGGCATCTCCAAAAAGCAGATGCGTCAGCGGGTTCTTAAGGCCTTCCTGCCGCCCCTTTTCCTGATGGTTGCCGTTCTCGGTTCCATCTTTGCCGGCATTGCCTCCCCCACTGAGGCGGCGGCAGTAGGAGCGGTGGGCGCCACCCTGCTGACCGCCATGCAGAAAAAATTGAACCTGGATACCCTGATGGATGTCATGAAAGGGACCACCAACCTGACCTGCATGGTATTCATCATCCTCGTGGGCGCTACGACCCTGGGACTGGTCTTCAGGGGGCTGAACGGCGATGCCCTGGTTCGGGAGCTCATTGGTGCCCTGCCCTTCGGCAAATGGGGCATCCTCTCCATCGTCATGACGGTTATTTTCTTTGCCGGCTTCTTCCTTGACTTTATCGAGATCACCTTTATCCACGTACCGGTTCTGGCCCCCATTATGCTCACCATGGGCGTCAACCCCCTGTGGCTGGCGGTCCTGATTGCTGTCAATCTGCAGACTTCCTTTCTGACGCCGCCGTTTGGCTTCTCCCTTTTCTACCTCAAGGGAGTCGCCCCTCCAGGTGTGCAAACCATCGATATTTACAAGGGCATCATTCCCTTTGTGATCATCCAGGTAATCGCTCTGGTGATCATTGCCCTCATCCCTGAAACCATCACCTGGCTGCCCCATGTTTTGCTGGGGGATTAGCTCAGGAGGCGGTGAAAATTCAGTGCATAAAAAAAGCGGGGCAGTCAGCCCCGCTTTTTTTATGCGTTATTGATAGTCCTTCAGCTCTTTATATTGCAGCTCTTAAATTGATGGTACTGTTCTTCGGAAACCTTGTTCCATTCCACCATGCTCTTTTTGAAGGCCAGGAAATGATCGTAGACTTTCCTGGTCAAGGGATCACCGTCGGCAATCTCATTCAAGATTTTATCTGATATATCCTTGAGACCGCACAGAACCGGCTCCGGAAACTTCCTCAGCTGAACATTGTGTTTCTCCACCAGTTCCTTCAGATAGGCATTATTCTTGGCTTCAAACTCGGACAGGCTCCACATGTTGGAACGGTAGCAGGCAGTCTCGATAATTGCCTGGAGATCCTTGGGCAGCGCTTCAAATTTCTGTTTATTGACCATGCAGTCAAGGGAGGTTCCCGGTTCATGCCAGCCTGGATAGTAGTAGAATTTGGCAGCTTTATAGAAGCCCATTTTGTTGTCATGATAGGGGCCGACCCACTCGGTGGCATCGATAACGCCACGGTCGAGGTTGGTATAGATCTCGCCGCCGGCCACCAGGATGGCATTGCCGCCGGCTTCGGCCAGCACCTTGCCGCCCAATCCGGGGATGCGCATCTTCAGGCCTTTGAGATCATCCATGGTGTTGATTTCCTTGTTAAACCAGCCACCCATCTGGACACCGGTATTACCGGCCAGAAAACCCTTCAGGTTGAATTTGCCATAGACTTCATCCCACAATTCCTGACCGCCGCCGCTGTAGATCCAGGCGTTCTGGGACTGGGCATTAAAGCCGAAAGGCACGGCGGCAAAAAACTGGGTCGCCGGATGTTTGCCGGCCCAGTAGTAGGCAGCCCCATGGCCCATTTCGACGGTGCCGGAACTGACCGCATCAAAAACACCCAAGGGCGGCACCAGCTCACCACCACCATAGACAGTGATTTTCAGCCGGCCGTCGGACATCTCTTCAGCCCACTTGGCGATATTGTCAGCTGATTCACCCAGTACCGGAAAGTGCGGGGGCCAAGTGGTTACCATCTTCCAGTTGTAGGTTTTTGGTTTGGCAGCCCGGGCTTTGCGCGGCCGCAAAGACAATGCGGCACCAGCCGCAACGACTCCAGCTCCCAACTTTTTGATGAACTTACGTCTCTGCATTGATTACCTCCTTCACAGGGTCCATGTTAAGCTGAACAAAACAATATTATAAAATGAATATAACGTCATATCAACCATAGAATATCAAACCTGTCAAGGAAAAATCAGCCTCAAGACAAGACTCCACAATCAACGCTCCCCTTCCTGCGAGCGGCAATAACCGATTAACGCTGCGGCAACCGCCGCAAAGCAGAAAAGAAAGGCAGAGCGGTAGGCGGCAAATGGATAGACGGAATCAACGGCAGGATAGATCTTGATAATAAAGCCCATGAGATGCTGAATGAGAGCGGCACCGCCAATGGCAAAAAAATTGATGCTTGACATAACTGTTGCCGACATGGCCAGGGGAAAGGACTCCTTGATGTGGGCATAGCCGATAATACCGCTGGAACCGGCAAACCCAAAAAGGAAAAACAGCAGATAGAGACTCAAGGAAGACAGGTTCTGCACCGCCAGCAGAACGGCAATAACCAGGGCATAGCCGCCCATCCCGGCCAGGATCACCTTCTTGCGCGACCGGATAACCGCATCGGAAAGCCACCCCAGCAGGGGGCCGCCGCAGATAAAGCCGATGGCTATCATCCCCAGGATACTCCCTGCTTTGGCAGGCGACAAACCATAAACATCCATCAGGTACGGCCCACCCCACAGTCCCTGGATGCCGATAAAGGTGCCAAACCAGCAGAACTCCAGCAGGGCAATAAGCCAGAAGTTCCCGGTAGCCAGGAGGATCATGAAGCTTTTCCTGATGCTGATTCCCTCAGCCAGCGATTCCCGGGCTGAGCAGCAAGATAATGAGTTATCTTGCTGCCGCCCCTGGGGGGGATAATCGCGAACCCAGAAAAAAATTGCTGTTATTGAGGCAACCGTCAACAGGCTGAGGATCAGAAAGGTGGTCCGCCAGCCAAGCCAGGCGGAAGCCATGGCCAACGGCACGGTGGCGGTGAGGGCCCCGACATTGCCGATGGCCATGGCCAGAGCCGACATCATGGCAAACTCGTCTTTGTGGAACCAATGAGCAATAATTTTCAGGGTACCCATGTAAGCAACCGACACCCCGAGGCCAATGAGGCCACGCCCCAGAACGGCCAGCAGGAACGTTGGTGCAATGGCAAAGATGACCGCCCCGGCCGCCGCCACCAGGCCCATGAAAAAAGCCATGATCCTCGGACCCAGACGATCGAGGGCCGGACCTATGGGAAACTGGGCCACGGCAAAGGTGTAAAAATAGATACTGCTCAGCAGACCGAGATTAGCCGGGCCAATGGCAAAATCATGCACCAGATCGGGGGCGATAACCGCCGTTGAACAGCGGTAGAAATAGGAAAGAAAATAGAAGCTGATGACAACGCAGAAGATGAACCACTTATTGGTGCGCATAGGAGAAAACACCCGACAACAAGAGAGCTATGATCCGGAATGTCGGGGATTTATTCTCAGTGGTTCTGGGCACCCCGTACAGACTGAGGATGATGGCTGGTTGGACTAAGCGTCAACGGTAATCCCGAAGAGGCGGGCGGCATTGAGGCCGCAGATCAGGGCTTTTTGTTCCCGGCTAATACCAGCCTGTTCCATTTCGGCAAAATAGCGGGAAGGTTTCAGCAGAGGATAATCGGTCCCCAGCAGAATATGGTCATAACCGATCATCTCCCCAACGGCATGGTAGATCATGGGTTTATAGAGATAGGGAGAAGCCGCCGTATCATAATAGAGGTTGGCGACCACCTCATCCATCTCCCGCTTCAGCAGGTGGAAAAAGGGAAACCCGCCACCCCAATGGGCAAAAATGGTCGGCACATCACCATAAAGCCGGAGAAAGCTGTCCAGGTTGCGCAGCATCACATCGCATTTGCCCGGGTACTGGTGCCCCACCGGTTCATTGGTATGGAGCATTAAAGGCCGGCCGGCTGTCCGGAGGACCTCAATGACCGGGAAAAAAGCGTTGACAACTTCCTGAGTAAATCCCTCTATATAGAAGGCAAGCTCCCCCACCCCTTGCAGACCGGCGGCCAAACAACGTTCCGCCTCGGCAGCCGCTTCCGAAGGATCGTCAAAACCAAAACACGCCAGGCCAATCAACCGGTCAGGATAGGTTCTCACCTTTTCAAGAATATAATCATTGCATAAGCGGGCAACGCCCATATCCCGCCAGGGAAAACCGAACACCACAGCCCGGTCGACACCCTCTTCGGCCATACTGTTCAGCAGATCCTCCGCCAGCACCAGCTTAGATTGTGGTGACTCGTAGAGCAGCTTGAACTCCGGCTCCCCGGCAAAAAACCTATCCCGGTTGCTGACAATCTCAGGGGGGAAGAGGTGTACATGACTGTCGATAATCATGATGGTCATCCCTTTAGCATTGATGGACTCGCAGAGCGAGCGTAGATACTCTCCGGCAGCATCACTGACATACCCCTGCTGGCAGGTTATCCGGCAACAGGAAATGTCTGAAGCTCTCCGGATTCCTAGCCTGCGACTACCGCTGTGGCATGCCTTGCTGCAGGTATGGTTGCGGCGCTTGCCCGGGGTATGGCAAGGCCGGCGACACGGCTTGCGTTGGAAAAGCAAAAAAATCTTCGGAAAGAACGCCGAGTGACTGGCCACTGAAGAGAGAGATCATTTTCAGCTGGACTTTACTTTGCCCGTTGACAAGGACAAGGTACGGTTGAACGATGAGTCCGTAGCGACCCGCCTGATTCACCTCATTTCGCAGTCGATCAACGTCAGGCTGGGAGACAGGCGCTATACCCTGAATCTTGATGGTTGGCATGGAACCCAGCTGCAGAGCGATGACTTCGGTCATCTCGCCGGTTAACGCCTGAAAACCGGTAAGATTCTTGACCGGCGTTACATAGGCCATCACCGGGACCGGAATCATCACTTCATCGCCGACAGCAAACTCCTTCTGCTGGTCAACAATCAGCGCCCGGGATACGCTGCCGGCAGATTCCAGGATAGAAATCACCCCTTTGGGCGTTCTGGCAAAAACTTTTTCCACATCCGTCACCCTGCGTTCACTGGTATCGAAAACCACCAACTCGGCACCAGGTCCGGCAGTAGCCGCAGAACTGAACTCCACAACAACCTCATGTTCTGCCGCCAAAACGACGACAATCCGTCCCTGACTAAAGAGATTGCTTTCCACTTGGTCAAAGAGCGATACGACGGCATCGGCAAGCGTTCCCGCCCGTCCCATCGACACACCTGCCACCAGGAAGGCCATGGGAACAATCAGATAACAGATCATACATTTACTGATACTTCGCAGCATGGCTATCCCCTTTGGCCGATTACTTTGACAATGCGATCACCGGCTTCCTGGAGGCGCTCCTCAGGGACAGTCAGCGAAATACGGAAAAAACCCTCCCCGGAGGCACCAAAACCGCTGCCAGGGGTAACCACAACCCCGGTCTGCTCCAGCAGCATGGTCGCCACCGAGGCCGAATCCATCCCTGAAGGATTCTTAATCCAGAGATAAAAGGTTGCTTTGGGAGACGCAACCGTAAAACCCGCTTTTCTCAGGGAGTCGACCATGAAGTCCCGGCGCTGCCGGTAAAGGGAACTCAGCTCGGCCACACACTGCTGGTCAGCACTGAGGGCAATGATCGCCGCCTCCTGCACAGCCTGAAAAGCACCGGAATCAATATTGGTTTTCACCTTGCCAAGACCATTGATCGCCCGGGCATTACCGGCGGCAAAACCGATCCGCCAACCGGTCATGTTGTAGGTTTTTGAAAGTGAATGAAACTCAATGCCCACCTCCATCGCTCCGGGAATCTGGAGAAAGCTTAGTGGACGATAGCCGTCATAGGCCACTTCCGTATAGGCGGCATCATGGCAGACAATGATGTTGTATTGCCTGGCAAAGGCAATGACCTCTTCGAAAAACTCCCGGCCGGCAATGGCGCCAGTGGGATTGTTGGGATAATTGATAAACAGCAGTTTAGCCTTTTCGGCCACCTCAGCTGGTATGCGCTGCAGGTCGGGGAGAAAATTATTCTCCTCCAGCAGCGGCATGGCATAGGGTATTCCACCGGCAAACGCGGTTGCCACCGCATACACCGGATAGCCTGGATCAGGAACCAAGACATAATCACCCGGATTAACATAAGCCAAAGGCATATGGGCGATCCCCTCCTTGGAGCCAATCAATGACAGCACTTCGCTTGCCGGATCAAGGGCTATATTGAAACGGCGACGACACCACTGGGCAGCAGCCTCTCGAAAAGCCGGCATCCCCGCGTAGGAGGGATAACGGTGATGTTCCTTTCTGAGAACGGCCTGCTGCATGGCACTGACAATGTGACCCGGCGTCGGCAGGTCAGGATCTCCCACCCCCAGATCTATGATGTCTACTCCCTTGGCCCGGACTTCGGCTTTCTTCTTATCAATGGCGGCAAACAGATAGGGCGGCAATTGGTTAATCCGCTCGGCATAGGGTACACTGAATGATGATTCCACCTTTTCCACCTCTTTTTTAAAAAAAATTCCAATTACCCATGACCAGGATCCTGAAAACAAAATCCAGCCAAGACCAGCTGGACTTCACCATTGCCGGAACGCCATTGCAAAGGCTTTTAAAATCAGGTAACATGGTATAAACTAATGTTTTTTACGGTATCCCCTCTTACCAAATTCATTACCGGCTTGCAAGGTTTTTCATAAAATGGGGGTTGGCAGCAAAGCGATGGCTTCCTGGGTTACACTTCGACAGATGATGAAGCGAGACATCATGAGGATATCCTTTTCTCATCTCACCATCACCACCCTTCCTCAGCTGCGAGGATATTCAATCTGTATTCTTTTCGCCATACTGATTTCACTGTTGTCTTCCTGTGCGGTCAATCCGGTGACCGGCTCACCGGAACTGATGATCTACAGCGATGAGCAGGAAGTGTCCATGGGCCAGAAAGCCCATCCCCAGGTAGTGCAGGAGTATGGCTATTACAATGATCGGCAGATACAGGATTATGTCTCCGCTGTTGGCCGCCGGGTAAGCAGCCACTGTGAACGACAGTCCCTTAACTACCATTTTACGGTCATCGATGCCCCCATTCTCAACGCTTTTGCCCTCCCCGGTGGCTACGTCTATGTCAGCCGGGGACTTTTGGCTGAATGCAACAATGAAGCCCAACTGGCGGCGGTCATCGGCCATGAACTGGGGCATGTGAACGGCCGGCACAACATGAAGAGACTGCAGGCGGCGCTGGGAATGAATATCTTCAGCGTCGCAGTTGGAGCCGCCACCGGCTCTTCCGCCTGGCAACAGGTCAGCGGCACCCTCTTCGGGCTCATCGGCCAGAAATACAGCCGCAGCCAGGAGCGGGAGGCCGATGACCTTGGCACCCGCTATACGGCCATGGCTGGCTATGACCCTGGCCAGATGAGCAGCTTTCTCGGCCGTCTACGGGAGCTGCACAGTCAGGAACCGGCTGGTCTAGAAGCAATTATGGCCTCCCATCCCCTGACCTCGGAAAGGGTCACCAGAACAGCATTTCTGGCCAGCCAACTGCAAAAACAATATCCACGGGCGATAGAAATTAATCGGCAGTCATACCTGCAGGCAATCGACGGCCTGCAGACCGGACCTGACGTACGCGCAGGTTTTGTGCTCGGCAACACCTACACCAACAGTTTTTGCCGGATCAGGTTCACTATCCCGGCTGAAATGACGCTCAAACCTCTGAAGAATGGTTTTATCATGACTGACAGCGGCAAGCAGGAGCTGGTATTCATCTATCAGGAGATGGAGCGCTATCTACCGCCAGCGGTCATGGCCGATGGATTCATGGAAAAATATGCCACCCGCCTCCAGGCTGAAGAAGGTATTACCATCAATCAGTCGGCAGGAATCACCAGGGATTATCAGGTGAAGAACAAACAGGGCACCTGGCAGCAGATCAAGCTTGCCGCTTTTACCGGTCAGGATTTTGGCTACCTGTTTCTGGCCTTTACCCCCCACGCCAGTAAACCTGCGTTCCTGCAGCAGCACTTGGCCATGCTATCCCGACAACAAGCTGAAAAAGTCAACATCCCCCGGCTGCAGATCTACACTGTTCGTCAGGGTGATACGTTGGCGACCATTGCCGACCATTTTTTTCAGTCGCCTGCTGAAGCAAAAAATATTGCCGGCTATAATGGCCTGGGGGAAGAGTACCCGGCCCATAAATCGTTGCCCACCGGCATGCAGCTGAAAATAATCCCCGCCTATGGGCGGGATACCTGAGCCACCGATAAAAAACGGGTACTCGACAATGAGTACCCGCACTCGGCATTACGACCACCTACCATCATGATCAGGACTGGTTGACGTTCTTTTTAATCCATTCCACCGTGTCATTCACCGGTGAACCAGGAGTAAATATCTCCTTGATGCCGGCTTTCTTGAGTTCTACAATATCCTCTTCAGGAATAATCCCACCGCCGAACACCGGGATGTCTTCAGCCCCCTTTTCGCCCAGCAATTCAAGAATCCGGGGGAAAAGATACATGTGAGCACCGGCCAGGCTGCTGACCCCGATCACATCAACATCTTCCTGGATAGCCGTAGCCACCAACTGTTCCGGCGTCTGGTGGAGACCGGTATACACCACCTCAAAACCCGCATCCCGCAAGGCGCGGGCGACAACTTTGGCTCCGCGGTCATGGCCGTCCAGCCCGGGTTTACCAATGAGTACCTTAATTTTATCCGCTGCCATACTAGCCTCCTAAAACATTCCCGGATCGGTGTAACGACCAAAGACATTCCGCCAGGTATCACAGATCTCCTGCTGGGTCACATATGACTTGACTGCTTCAACCAGGTGCGGCATAAGGTTTTCCCCGTTCCGACTGGCTGCTTCAATAGCCTGGAGGCACGTCTGCACTTTGGCATTGTCACGCTCACTTTTAACCTTTTCCAACCGCCGGAGCTGACGTTTTTCCACCACCGGATCAATTCTCAGCAGTTCGATGGGCAGGTTCTCCTCCATCTGGTACTTGTTAACCCCGACAACAATCTTCTCGCCATCATCAATCTGCTTCTGGTAGGTATAGGCGGCATCGGCAATTTCCTTCTGAGGAAATCCAACCTCAATTGCTTTCAGTATGCCTCCCATATCATCAATTTTATTAATATAATCCATAGCCAACTGTTCCATTTTATTGGTCAGCGACTCAACAAAATAGGATCCGGCCAAGGGGTCGATGGTGTTGGTAACCCCGATCTCTTCACCGATGATCTGCTGGGTGCGCAGAGCGATGGTTACCGCATGCTCGGTCGGCAGCGCCAGCACCTCATCCAGGGAGTTGGTATGCAGTGATTGGGTACCTCCCAGCACTGCGGAAAGACCCTGATAGGCGGTGCGCACCACATTGTTATAGGGTTGCTGGGCAGTCAAAGAGCAACCGGCAGTCTGGGTATGAAAACGCAACAACAGAGAACGGGGGTCCTTGGCTTTAAAACGTTCCTTCATCACCCGGGCCCAGATGCGGCGGGCAGCCCGATACTTGGCAATCTCTTCAAAAAAATCCACATGAGCATTAAAGAAGAATGACAGGCGCGGGGCAAAAGCATCAACATCCAGCCCTCGATCAATGCAGGCCTGCACATAACCAATACCGTCAGCCAAGGTAAAAGCCAGCTCCTGGGCCGCGGTGGATCCTGCCTCACGAATGTGATAGCCGCTGATGCTGATGGTGTTCCAGCGCGGCACCTCATTGGTGCAATATTCCACGGTATCGGCAATAATCCGCATTGATGGTTCCGGCGGCAGCATGAAGGTTTTCTGAGCGATGAACTCTTTGAGCATATCGTTCTGGATGGTACCACCGATCTTGTCTTTGCCAACTCCCTGTTTCTCGGCCACCGCCACATACATGGCCAGCATGATCGAGGCCGGTGGATTGATGGTCATGGATGTGGTTACCTGATCAAGGGGAATCTTGTCAAAGAGGATTTCCATATCCGCCAAAGTATCGATAGCCACCCCGCATTTACCCACTTCACCCCTGGCCATGTGGCTATCGGAATCATAGCCCATCAGGGTCGGCATATCAAACGCCGTACTCAGACCGGTCTCGCCATGATCCATGAGATAATGAAACCGGGCGTTGGTGTCCTCTGCTCCACCAAGACCGGCAAATTGACGCATGGTCCACAGGCGGCCGCGATACATGGTCGGCTGCACCCCTCTGGTATACGGATACTGGGCAGGGTTGCCGAGATCACGGTCATAATCAAAACCCTGCAGGTCCTCGGGAGTATAAAGTTTCTTGATCGGCTCATTGGAAACTGTGGTAAACTGCGACAGGCGCTCAGGATGTTTGGCAATCGCCTTGGCATAGATGGCTTCCCAGGCCTGCTGCCGCTCACTGGTTCGTGTCGTCGCTTTATCGCTTGACATCAATTTTTCCTCCTGAAAAACAAGATAGCTGCTTTACTGCGTAACAGTAGGGCACCATACACTTTTTTTCAGCGCCGGGCAACCATTTGCTCTCCCTGCGCCTCATGATAACAACCAGCAACAACCAACACAAAAAACATCAGCAGCAGACAGAAAGAGAACTGCCATACGACCATCTCAAACCGGCTGCCAAGATGGAACATGCCACTCTGCAAAAGGATAAAACCTGATTCTACAATAAACTACAGCTGATCTGCCAACATATGCAAACGTGTGCTTCTTCAGGAAGCAACAAGAACATTACGGGCAATAACCAGGCGCTGAATTTCAGATGTTCCTTCATAAATGGTCGTCACTCGGGCATCACGGTAGAGCCGCTCCACCGGATATTCGGCAATATAGCCGTTGCCGCCCAGAATTTGAATGGCCCGGTAGCACGCCTGGTTTGCCCGTTCACTGGCCAATAGCTTAGCCATGGATGCTTCCATGGTAAAGGGCAGCTTGTTCTGCTTCAGCCAAGCAGCCTGTAAAACCATCAACTGGGCACTT
Source organism: Candidatus Anaeroferrophillus wilburensis (assembly GCA_016934315.1). Taxonomy (NCBI): domain Bacteria; class Deltaproteobacteria; order Candidatus Anaeroferrophillales; family Candidatus Anaeroferrophillacea; genus Candidatus Anaeroferrophillus; species Candidatus Anaeroferrophillus wilburensis. The sequence continues at coordinate 151,166 of JAFGSY010000030.1, forward strand.
TTCAATTCACTGTAGGTATCGGCAAGCTGCCACTGTATAGCTTGAAAAGAGGCAATGGGTTCATTGAACTGCATCCTCTCCTTGGCATAGTCCCGGGCATAATCAATCGCCTCCAGACCGATACCAATGGCCATGGAACCGATGCCTATACGGCCGCCGTCAAGAGCCATCAGGGCGATTTTGATACCTTCACCCTCCTTACCCAGCATGTTTTCGGCCGGCACCAGGCAGTCCTCAAGCACCAGCTCATTGGTTGCCGAACCCCGCTGGCCCATTTTTTCTTCCGCTTTGCCTATGGTCAGTCCGGGAGTACCCTTCTCAACCAGAAAAGCACTCAAACGACGGTTCTTTGGTGCTTCCTTATCGGTCACCGCCCAGATCACCAACACACCTGAATATTCAGCACTGGTGATGAAAATCTTACTGCCGTTCAGACGAAAGTGATCCCCTTCCCTGACCGCATAGGTTTTCATGCCCCCAAGATCGGAGCCAGCCATGGATTCGGTCAAACCAAAGGCACCGGCAGAATATTCGCCGCTGCAGAGCCTGGTAACATATTTCTTTTTCTGCTCTTCGGTACCGAAGCTGCAGATCACTTCAGCAACCATGTTGGTCACCGACATGGTAACTGCGGTTGCTGAACAGGCTCGTCCCACCTCGGTCATTGCCAGGCTGTAAGGCAACACCCCGACTGCGGCACCGCCATACGTTTCAGGGATGTTCATGCCCATCAGACCAAGCTCAGCCATCTTGGCAAGATTGCCCAGGTCCATCCGATGTTCCCGATCAAGAATAGGTGCTTGTGGTTTCAGCTCGGTTTCAGCAAAGTGGCGAACCACCTCCTGAATCATTCTTTCATCGTCGGTCAATGAGAAGTCCATAGCATTCCTCTACAAAATGACAACAGCTCACGATCATCAAGAGAGGGAGTCCCTCAACGTGATGATCGTGAGCTGATTGCGTCATCGATAATTAATTAGCCACTTCTTTCAGCTTTTCAATCAATGCGGGAATGATCTTATTCAGATCACCCTCAATGCCGAAATCAGCAACGTTGAAAATATTTGCTTCCGGATCTTTATTGATCCCAACAATGCATTTTGAAGACCCCATGCCAGCCAAGTGCTGGATGGCACCGGAAATACCGCAGGCAATATAGAGGTTGGGGCTGACCACCTTACCGGTCTGGCCGACCTGCGCCTGATGCTCCCGCCAGCCGGCATCGACGGCAGCACGGGATGAACCAACAGCACCACCAAGGGTGTCTGCCAACTGCTCAATAAGGGCAAATCCTTCAGGACTGCCCAGGCCACGGCCACCGGAACAGATAATATCAGCTTCCGTCAGTTCTGGGCGATCTCCGCTTTGCATTTTAACTTCCTTGACGGTGATACGAGCTGCGGGAATATCCGTCGCGAAATCAACCACAGCCGCAGCCCCTTCACTTTCCGCAACGGCAAAGACATTGGGACGCAGGGTGGCAATTTTCACCGGTGAATTAATTTTATAGGTCGCGATGGCCTTGCCGGCATAGATAGGATGAACAAAGGAAAAGTCACCATCGGCAAAAGCAATATCGAGACAATCGGAAACAAGACCGGCATCAAGACGGGCGGCAACCCGGGGTGCCAGATCCTTGCCGATGGCGCTATGGCCAAAGAGCACCAACGTCGGATTTTCCTGCTGGATGTAGGCAGCAACCACCGTTGCATAGGCATCGGTGGTATACTCAGCCAGCGCCCCATCATTGGCCACCGCAATTTCATCGGGACCAAACTTTTTAAGCTCATCAGCCAAACCAGTAACATTGTCTCCCACCAGCAGGACTTTCAGCGAATCGCCGGCTGCAGCGGCAAGACGTTTTCCTTCACTTACAACCTCGGAAGTGATTTTACGAAGGGCACCGCCCCTTTGTTCAGCAAATACGACAATACTCATTATTATACCCTCCTTTAAATCACCTTGGCTTCATTTTTCAATAAGGCAACCAGTTTGGCAACAACCTCATCAACTTCACCGGTAAGCACCTGTCCAGCCTTGCGAGCCGGCGGCAGTTCTGCGGACACCAACTCTGTCTTGGCAGCCACATCGTCAGCATTCAACCCCAGATCTGCCAGACTGACTACTTTCAATTCCTTGCGTTTGGCTTTCATAATCCCCGGCAGAGAAGGGTAACGCACTTCATTGAGACCTTTCTGAGCTGAAAAAAGCGCCGGCAGCTGGACGTCAAGAATTTCGGTACCGCCATCAATCTCCCTGGTAACCGTCGCCTGACCATCACCAAGCTCAAAACCAATAACCACATTGGCCTGGGGCAGATCAAGCTTTTCCGCCAGCCGGGAAGGCACCTGGGCGGCACCATCATCGACAGCTTCCTTGCCGCAGAAAATCAGGTCATACTCCATATCAGCAAGCAGCTTGGCCAACGCCACTGAACAAGCGGCACTGTCAGCATTTGCCAACGCCGGATCCTGAATCAGCACGGCCCGGTCGGCACCCATGGCCAGGCAATAGCGCAGGGCTTCCTGGGTTTTGTCGCCACCGACGGAAACCACCACCACCTCACCACCGTTTTTCTCCTTCAGACGGATAGACTGTTCAACGGCGTACTCATCGTACGGATTAACGATCAGGTTCACCCCCTGATCAGACACCTGGCCATCATTAATGACTATTTTGGCTTCCGTGTCAAAGGTTTGCTTGATGCAGGCTACGATGTTCACTATACTACCTCCTCTGTTGTTATTTTAGAACATTAGCTGAAATGACCAGACGCATAACTTCGCTGGTACCTTCATAAATTTCAGTGATCTTCGCATCACGAAAATACCGTTCAAGCGGATAATCGGTGGTGTATCCATAGCCGCCGAGAATCTGAATCCCCTTGGTGGCCGCTTTCATGGCCGTTTCCGAGGCCATCAGCTTGGCCATCGCCGCTTCCTTGCCAAAGGGCAGTTTCTGATCTTTCAGATAGGCCGCCCGGTGGGTCAACAGACGGGCCGCTTCATACTCGGTAGTCAAATCGGCAATCATCCACTGAATAGCCTGCAGGTCGGCGATGGGTTTGCCGAACTGGACCCTCTCTTTGGCATAGGCAGCGGCATCTTCAATTGCCGCCCGGGCAATACCCAGGGCCTGTGAGGCAATGCCGATGCGGCCGCCGTCCAGGGTTGCCAAAGCAATTTTAAAGCCCTGTCCCAGTTCACCCAGCAAATTCGCCTTGGGAATGCGGCAGTCTTCAAAAACCAGTTCGGCGGTGGAGGAACCGTGAATGCCAAGCTTATCTTCCAGCGTTCCCACCTTGAAACCAGGGTTGTCAAGATCGACAATAAAAGCGGACAGACCACGATGCCCCTTGCTCTTGTCCGTCACCGCGATAATGACCGCATAGTCCGCTTCATTACCGTTGGTGATAAAAATTTTCTGGCCGTTCAGCACCCACTCGTCACCATCAAGAACGGCGGCGGTCGATACGTTGGCGGCATCGGAGCCGGCATTGGCCTCGGTGAGCCCCAGGCATCCCAGTTTGCGGCCGCTGGCCATATCGGCAAGATAGGTTTTTTTCTGATCTTCGGTGCCAAAGAGTTTAATCGGCTCACAGGCCAGGGAGTTGTTCACGGACACAATTACCCCGGTTGAAGCGCAGTGGCGGGAAATTTCCTCAATGGCAATGGCATAACAGACATTGGTCATTCCGGAACCCTCATATTCCGGCGGCACGGTAACCCCCATCAGCCCCAGCTCCGCCATTTTCTCGACAGTCTGTTTGGGAAAGCGATGGTGCCGATCGACATCGGCGGCCAGGGGTTTGACGGTTTTTTCGGCAAAATCCCTGGTCATCTGCAGCATCATCCGCTCTTCTTCAGTATAGGAAAAGTCCATAGGTGCTCCTTACAGTGTACTGGCAGTTAGACTGACCGTTAGTTATACTCATAAAAACCGCGGCCCACCTTGCGTCCAAGGAACCCGGCATCAACATATTTCTTCAGCAGGGGGCAGGGACGGTACTTGGAATCTCCCAGGCCCTCATGCAGCACCTGCATAATCGCCAGACAGGTATCCAACCCGATAAGGTCAGCCAGAGCCAGCGGACCCATGGGATGGTTCATCCCCAGCTTCATCACCGTATCAATATCTTCCGGCTTGCCAACACCCTCGTAGAGACAGTAAACCGCCTCGTTGATCATCGGCAGCAGAATGCGGTTGGCAATAAAGCCGGGATAATCGTTGGCTTCACAGGGGGTTTTACCCATTTTTTCGGCCAGTTCCTTAACCGCCGCATAAGTTCCATCGTCGGTGGCCAGCCCCCGGATAATTTCCACCAGTTTCATTACCGGCACCGGGTTCATGAAATGCATGCCGATCATTTTAGCCGGCCGCTTGGTGGCCGAAGCAATCCTGGTAATGGAAATGGAAGAGGTATTGGATGCCAGAATTGCATGGGCCGGACAAATCTGATCCAGCTTGGCAAAGATATCCAGCTTGATCTTCTCATTTTCGGTCGCCGCTTCAACCACAATATCCGCATCTTTCATTGATCCCAGATCAGTGGTTGTCGTGATGCGGGCTAGAATGGCGTCCATCTCATCCTGGGCCATTTTACCCTTTTCAACCGAGCGGGACAGGTTTTTGGTAATGGTTTTCAGTCCCCGGGCAACAAACTCATCGGCAATATCATGCATAATCACCCGCATGCCGGCTGCCGCCGCAACCTGTGCGATACCATTGCCCATCTGCCCGGCACCGACAACCCCGAAAGTTTCAATAGCCATGATTCATCTCCTCCTCAGACATCTACAAAAGATTTATTTCCAGTCAGTATTATTGACTATCCGACGGCACAGCCTACGGCCTTTCGATAACCATGGCCGCACCCTGACCACCGCCGATGCACAGCGAAGCCAGGCCTCGCTTGGCATTGTTCTGCTCCAGGGCGGTAAGCAGGGTTACCAGGATCCGGGCACCTGAACAGCCAATGGGATGGCCGAGGGAAATCCCGCTGCCGTAGATGTTGGTCTTCGAGAGATCGAGATCAAGTTCACGCACGCAGGCCAGCGCCTGGGACGCGAACGCCTCATTCAGTTCGAAGAACTCGATATCAGCAAGCGACATATTGAGTTTGGTCATCAACTTGCGGATTGCCGGAATCGGCCCCAAGCCCATGTAAGCCGGATCAATGCCGCCAAAATCATAGCCCTTGATAACCGCCTTGATGGGCAGCCCGAGACTTTCCGCCTTCTCACGGGACATGAGCAGGAGAGCGGCGGCGGCATCGTTGATGCCTGAAGCATTACCGGCGGTGACGGTGCCGCCTTTTTTGAAGACGGTGGCCAACTTGGCCATTTTTTCCAGGGTGGTATCCATGGGGCGCTCATCAGTGACAAATGCCAGGGGATCTTTTTTCCGCTGCGGCACCATCACCGGAACAATCTCGCTGGCAAAGATGCCATTGTTAATGGCCGCCAACGCCCGCTGATGGCTGGCAAGCGCCAGTTCATCCTGGTCCTCCCGGGAAATGTCATACAACTCGGCAATGTTCTCCGCGGTCACACCCATATGGTAGCCATAAAAAATTTCCCACAGACCATCATGCACCATCAGATCAACCATCTCAGCATTAAACATCCGGGCTCCCCAGCGGGCACCGGGCATGGCATAGGGAATCTGGCTCATGTTTTCCATGCCGCCGGCAATGACCACCTCGGCATCCCCGGCAGCAATGGCCTGTGACGCCAGCGCCACCGCCTTCATTCCTGAAGCGCAGACCTTGTTGACGGTATAAGCGCCGGCTTCCTTGGAAATGCCGGCCTTAACGCACGCCTGGCGGGCGGTATTCTGACCCTGGGCACTGGGAACCACATTGCCCATGATAACCTCATCGACCTGCACCGCCTTCAATGACTGATCCCAGGTGTTGTACTTATCGTCAACACCACATGCCTTTCCCTTGAGCTGATCAGGGGTTGCGGCCAGAAACTGGTCGCCGGCCTGGGGCCGCAGGGACACTTTTTCCAAAACACCCCTGATGACAGTTGCGCCAAGATCAACGACAGGGACATCCTTCAATGATCCCCCGAACGTACCGATTGCTGTCCTTACTGCACTGACGATCACCACTTCTTTCATCTCTACGGCCTCCCTCATACCTTTGCCACGCTAGGTGCTAAATTATCTGGATTATGAAATATTCTCAATGATCATGGATACCGCTTCGCCGCCACCAAGGCAGAGCGATGCCATACCGAACCGTGCATCACGATCTTTCATGGCATAAATCAGGGTCGTCAGGACCCGGGTCCCGGAACAGCCGATGGGATGGCCCAAGGCCACCGCTCCGCCGTGGACGTTCACTCTGGCCATATCAATGCCAAGCTCCTTGACGATTGCTACCGACGAGGTGGCAAACGCTTCATTGATCTCATGAATATCAATCTCCTCAAGCTTCATCCCTGCCCTTTGCAGAACTTTGGGAATGGAATTGATGGGGGCCACCAGGACATCTTCGAGGGGAACACCGGCTGCCCCCTGAGCTACAATTCTCGCCAAAGGCTTAAGCCCAAGGGCAGCGGCTTTTTCCCCGGACATCACCAAAGTACAGCTGGCTCCATCACTGATTTTAGAAGCATTGCCAGCAGTTACCAAACCATCTTTCTTGAAGGCCGGCCGCAGCTTTTCCAAATTGGCAAGAGTGGTTTTCCGGGGGCCTTCATCCGTATCGACAACATAAGGATCACCTTTCCGGGGTTTGATGGTCACCGGCATAATCTCAGCTTTGAACTTGCCGGCCGCCTGAGCCGCCAGCGCCTTATCGTTGGAATCAATGGAAAACTGATCCATCTCTTCCCGGCTGATACCGAACTTTTCGCTGACCAGCTCTGCCGTGTAGCCCATGTGATAATCGTTAACCACATCCCAGAGGCCGTCATGCACCATGCCGTCAACAAGCTTCCAGTCCCCCATCCTCATGCCCTGGCGGGAAACCGGCAGATAATGGGGAATGGTACTCATACTTTCCATTCCCCCGGCGGCAATAATGTCAGCATCGCCGCACTTAATGGCCTGTTCAGCCAGCATCACTGCTTTTAAACCGGAACCACAAACTTTATTAACCGTGATCGCCCCGCCAGCCATAGGCAGGCCGGCTTTGATCATCGCCTGCCGGCCGGGGTTCTGCCCCAGGCCGATGGGCACCACGTTGCCCATAATTACTTCATCCACCAGCTCTTTGCCGATCCCGGCCCGTTTGATTGCCTCGACAATAACCAAGGCGCCAAGCTCCGTGGCGGTGAAAGATGACAGGCCGCCTTGAAAATTTCCAATTGCGGTTCGCACAGCACTGACAATCACGACATCGTTCATCTCTGTTTATCTCCTTAAAAATCCTTCAAATTTGCAAGCCTTTCATGCCTGCTTCAGACCACACCCTGCTGACGGAAAGAATCAATGGCCGCGGCGTCTCAACCCAACGCCGCCAGGACCTCATCAGTATGCTCTCCCAACCAGGGAGGAAAGAAATGGAAGGTCCATTGCTCACCGTCAAACATAATGGCGGAATTTAACTGGCGGACGACCCCGCCGCCGGGGAGCGGCAGATCGTAAAACATCTGCCGGGCCTTGAAATGATCATCGTCAGCCACCTCCGCCAGGCTCCTGACCGGCTCGCAGCGGATATTCTTGCCAGCCAGAATTATTTCCCGGCAAGCTGCCGTTCTGGATTATCAGTTAACGTAAGGTGTAGGATGGAGGTTGTGAAAAAAGGACGATGAGCAAGGCCAGGTCAAGGCTGACTTCCCCATAATCCTTTTTCACCTACTACTTTGTGTCTGCTTTTTCAAGGTCTTTTTGTTCATCCACCAATTTTACAAAATGGCACAGCTCACACTTGTCATCGCGCCGGTCTGCCAGGTGGCATTCACCGGTGAAACAGCCATGCATCCGGGGGCGATTGGTCTCGATAGAAAATTTATCATGGGTTACTGAAACGTGACAGGCTAAGCAATTATCAATCTTTACTTTCTCTCCTTTAAAGTGTTTTTTATGGGATATTTTTACGATTCTGGTCTTTTTTACTTCGTTCAGCTGGGGAATCTCAGCGTGGCAGCGAAGACAATTATCATGAATCCGTTGCTGACTGGCAAGAAATTTTTCCGGTATAACAAGGCTGCGGTAGTGATTAAACAGTGTATCATCCGGAGCCGGAAAAGCACCACGATGCTGGCTGTGACACTCATAACAGGTAACCGTCTGGGGATGAAATTTTGCCTCATGCCACTGCCGGTAAATAACCGGATGGCATGACTGGCAGAGGCTCTCATGGGTATTAGAGACGCGCGAAATAGCAAAAAAAACAACGACGCCAACCATCAGTACTGCCAGCACTAGGCTTGTTTTTAACCATGTGGGCAAAAACTTGAAAAAAGAAAAATCAATTTTCATCTACATTCCCCCTGAGTGAAGAACATCTTCTGCAGGATACTAGAGCAATCCCAAGAACTTCAGCTAACCTTTAATGACTCGAATGAGTGGATTGATCAGGGTTATTCCCGGAGCTTGACCAATCTGCTGGCCACGCAGAATGGGATTGATATGACAGCCATTACCTTTATCTTTCCACCAGACAGGCTCTTTCTTGTCCCAACAGTCGAGACGGAAGGTAAAAGGCATAAAAAGCAATGCTTTACGGCTGAGTAATGATTTAGTCATCGGATCAACCTGGGAGATCGGCTGTGCAGTGGCTACCCGCCCCATATGGGTATGCCCATGGCCGGCGGCCATAGCCGCACACCCGGGATGAATTGCTTCGGTTATCCAGGCCCGTGCATTGACGGTGCCAAGAGCAGTCCGCACCTTAATGGCATCCCCTTCAGCAATACCCAGATGCTTTGCCCGGCGAGGATGAATCCAAAGCGGGTTATCATGGCGTAACTCCACCAGGTATTTACTGTTGCCAGTCCGGGAATCAAGCACATGCCAATCGAAAGGAATCAGGAAAAAATCCGTTTCTCCATAGGCTTCCGGCGGTGTCAGCTGGGTGTTGCCCAGATCACCAACCCGCAGTCTGGCTGACTGACTGGCAGCGTTATTCTTATTCGTGACAACAAAAAAGCCGGTTTTTTTCAGATAGGCAAGTCCGCCGGAAACCTCCAGACCTGGCACCTGTTTTACCAGTGCCTCAAGGTAGGAAATAATGGAGTCATGGCTGAAAGGCCCGGTCGAAGCCTCACCCGCCAGTTTCCTGCCAAGATCAAGGACAATCTGATTGAACTCCCTGCCACTTGCCACCGGCGCCATGGAGGGATCAAAAAGCTCAAGCTTTTTAATCTTCGCCTGGCGCAGCAGCAAAATCTCATCCGTTGGCCGTGAAACCGGTTGACGCAACGATACGCACCACTGCTTCCGGTTCAGTCGCTGACTATAGAGCCCCCATGATTCCAGTTCTGTAGCCACCGGCAGAATCAGGTCGGCATAGCGGGAAGTTTCGTGCACATGGGTATCCATGGCAACATAAAAGGATATGCGCCGCAGATCCTCCAGCAGCGCCGTGGGCAGTTTTCCATCATAGGTTTGATAGACCGGATTGGCCTGATAGGAAATCAAGACCTGGGCAGCTCCCCTGTCTTTTAGCTTTTGAAAAAACCAGCCGGTTGAAACCGTATTTTCCACCGATGATGCCGGCTCTGCTCCCAGGGTTACCGGCTGTTCATAGCTGAGGGCATCCTGGAGCCGTACAGCTCCGCATAGGACGTTCAGCAATTCTATGGCGCAGGCATTTTCCCACCCATGTTCTGCATGGAAGACTTCCGTGCCAAAGATAACCACCGCCGGCTGTCGATGACTGAGCTGATACGCCATGTCATTGATCGCCTTGACCGGCAGCTCACAGTTTTTACCGACTGCCTCCGGCGTAAACACCTCCAGGTGGGTCAGCAGATCAGCAGCTTTCATGCCCGTCTCGGCAAGGGATTTGCGATCATACCAGCCGTTGATGAGCATCACCCGGGCAACGGCCTTGGCAACATCGCCATAATGCTGGGGTTGCACCGGATGCCATGCATTACTTTTACCACCTGTCTGGGATAGTCTGGCCGCCACGGTAACCAACGTCAGACCATTTTCCACCAACCCGTCAACCAATGAACGCACCTCGGTAACATAAGCATCACCGGTACGAAAAGGGTCATCGGCAAAATTGAGGATATAACGACAGTCTTGATACTTACGGTAGCAGACAGGGGTACCATAGAGTTGCTGCCGGAAACGCTTCAGCAGAAAGTCGCGGCTGGTTTCAACCTTGGTTGCCCGTGGGAAAAGGCTGAGAAAGGACTCAGTAAGCAATTCATCCTGACCATTGACATAGGCCAAGTTGGCTCCCTGAGAAGCATAAACCGGCGCCAGTTTTTCAGTCAACAGAGCGTAGGCTTCCTCCCAAGAAACCGCCTTCCACTTGCCTGCCCCCCGCTCACCATCACGAAGCAACGGGGTCAGGACCCGGTCGGGATCATAGAGACGATCAAGCTGGCCATAAGCCTTGGCGCATAACTTGCCACCGGCCATCGGATGATCCCCATTGCCGAGCATCATCACTACCCGGTCCCCTTCCCGGAAGGTCATCAACCCACAATGATTGTCACACAGCGAACAGGTTGTGGGATTGGGATTGCGATTTTTCCGGGTTACCTTGGCCGATTGCTCATTCCAGGGTTTCCGGCGCATCCGGGCCAGTTTCAGGCGATCAGGCAATACCAGTGAAGTACCACCCCAGGCACCGAGCTGCAAAAACTTTCTTCTATCAACTTTCACAAAGGCCTCCTGCACATCCCTGCTACATCAATGGCAATGCCTGGCCACCGTAAACGGTAACAATCCGCATCACCAGGATACCAATCATATTCATTATGGCCGCCAAAATAAGGAAAAAGTTATTTTCCCGCAACTTGGGGGTCATGACAATAACCATGGGAATGACTTTACCAACCAGATTCTCCATGATGACGAACCAGAAAGCCATCTTGCCAAAGAGCATGAAATGGGCAACTTCCTGGGCTTCCAGCTTGGAATAGATAAGAACGGAATAATCACAGAATACCAAGAAAAGATCAACAAGCAGCAGCCAGCCAAGAATCTTGGCCAGGGTACGGATCAGCTCCAGATTGATCTCTTTACTTTCAGTAAAAAAGCGGTCACGAATCATAATCAGGAGAATCATCATGGAAATCCCTGATACCATGGCCGAGAAGAGAAAAACGATCGGCATCAGACCTGTATTCCAGTAGTCCCGGGCAACACCCAGGGCCAAAATCCAGCCCGTATAGCCATGGACAGCCAAAGCCAGCGGAATCCCCAGAGTGCCAAAGAATTTGGTCCATTTCTTATTACCCTTGAACATGAAAATCCCGTAGATTATGGAGTTCAGGGGATAGAGCATGATCAGAAATGCTCCATAGGTCATCGCTGAGGTGGGATTCAGATAGACAAAATGGTTCCACACCGATTTTATCGGCCAGCCAACCTGCATCAGCAGAAACATGGGGGCCAGCAGAAGGAGCAGGACAGCGGCAACCACACCCATTTTCCCGGCCGGCTTGAACATGTCAAATCCAAAACCATAGGAAAGGGTCGAAATCATGAAAGACCCGGCACTTAAACCGGTACAATAGAAATAGTAGGAGATCAGGAAAGCCATGGCCGTCTGATACTGGACATCATAGACTATTTTTCCCATACGAGTCTAACCTCCTCCTTGATTTCCATCGTTGCATGGTCCAGACCAATATAGTAGACCCGCGGGGCGGTACCGATATCAACCTTCAGTCCTTGAACCGGTTTACTTGCCACCAGTTTGGCCACCTCACTATGGGAATCATTGAGATTGCCGAAGACCCGGGCTGAGGTGGGACAGGCTTCAACACAGGCCGGCTGCAATCCCTCATCTACCCGGTGGTAGCAGAAGTCGCATTTATCAATCATGCCCTTGGTAGGATGAATATAGCGCACCTCATAAGGACAGGCAGCCATGCAGTAGCGGCAGCCGACGCAGCGGTGGGGGTCAACCATGACGATCCCATCTTCCCGCTGATAGGCAGCCTTGACCGGACAGACCTTGACGCATACCGGATTTGCGCAATGGTTGCACAGGGTTGGGCGAAATGAGCGCACCACCACCGGGTACTGCCCTTTTTCAATTTCTTTAACCCACGAACGCCACATGCCTAAAGGCACATCGTTCTGCACTTTACAGGCAATTTCGCAGGTATGGCAGCCGACACATTTTTCCAGGTCGATCACCATCCCCCACCGGGGCAGATCAGTTCTTGTTTTCTCCGTCGACATAACGTTTTAGCCTCAACTTATTGGGCGGTTACTGGTTTTCTTCTTTCTGATAATATGCGGCAATTTTTCGCAGGCCGGCATACAGCCCCCACAAGGCCAGCAGGGTAATAATACCGGCCACCACAAACCCGTACAGATTACGCATGCTCCAGACGCCAAACTGCTTATCATGATCCGGAAACAGGTGAAATGAGCCAAACATCAGCCCGGCCTTTTGAATCTTCTTTTCATGGCACTTCTGACAGGGCGCCTTAGTCAACTCCTTTTCGCCATGGGCAGCATCGCCCTGGTGACAATCAACGCAGGCTTCCTTAGTAAAGGTAAACCGCTGATCTGCCTTGCGGTGTGCCTGGACTCTGAAGGTCGCCATCCGGCTCAACAGACCGGTCACCTGCCGCTCTTTATGACAGCGAGAACAGGTTTTCTTAAGGTTCTGCCGATGGACGGTGGAAGCAGGATTCTTGGCCCCCAGAGGATAATGGATTGTGTGACAATCATAGCAGTTAGGGGCATTTTCCTTGCCGGCAACCCAGGCTTTGCCATGAGCTCCTTGCAGATAGGCGTCACTCATCAGCTTTTTCTCAGGAATCTTCAAGCCTTTTTCCTTGATCCGCTCCTTGGCTTTATAGGGATACAACCCCTCAAGTTCGGAATGGCACGCCAGACAATTGACTTTTGGATAGCCGGCCCGCAGATGGGTCTTGTTGTCAGAACCTTCATGACAATCCATACAAACCAGCTTCTGCCCGTGGAGAGTCTGCTTAAACCGCTCCTGGTCGATGAACAAAGACCGCGCCTCACCCTGCAAGCCGCCGGCCGCCAGATTGACTTCCTTGTGGCACTTGAAACAGTCCTCGTTGGTCAGGGCAGCATACCCAGACCCAACCAGCAGACCAATCAACAGGGTTGACATAACCATCAGCCTGACATACCGGCCATAACGCTGCATCAGGGAGACCATTGTCCTCACCATTCCCCTACACCCCTCTATCTACGCTACCATACCACACCCGGCTGACCACCGATCAACCCAGTGCCTTTTCCACCATTTCAATAATATCATACACCTTGACATCTGCTTCTCGGTCATAGGTTTTCAGACCGTCTTCAAACATCACCATACAGAACGGACAGGCGGTAACCGCAATCTGGGGATTTTTTTCCAGCGCCTGCGACACCCGCTCTTCATTGATCCGCTTACCGATGGTTTCTTCCATCCACATGCGGCCGCCGCCGGCACCGCAACAATAACCGCGCTTCAGACGGCGATCCATCTCCACCAACTGCAGACCGGGAATATCGCTGAGAATAGCCCGTGGCTGACTGAAAATTTCATTGTAGCGACCAAGATAACAGGAATCATGATAGGTTACCCGGGCCGGCAACGCATGCGTCAACGGCAGACGTCCTTCCTGCAGCAGTTGATGGAGATATTCGGTATGATGCAGCACCTCATAGTGGCCACCAAACTGCTGATAATCCTTTTTAATCGTATTGTAGCCATGGGGGCACATGACAACAATCTTCTTTACCCCATAGCCATTCATCACTTCGATATTTTCCATCGCCATCATCTGGAAAAGATACTCATTGCCCATTTTCCGGGCAGAATCACCGCAGCATTTTTCCTCGGTTCCCAAAATTCCGAATGAAATCCCGGCTCGTTGCAAAATCTTAACGAATGAACGGGCAACCCTTTTGTAGCGATCGTCAAAGGAACCGGCACACCCTATCCACAAAAGGATCTCCACCTCATTGTCTTCAGCCAGGGTTTTAATCTCCAGATCCTTGCACCAGTTGGCCCGGTCAGCCCAGCCGATACCCCAGGGATTGCTGTTATTCTCCATGTTCTTAAAGACAGTCTGCACTTCAGCCGGAAAGCTGCTCTCCATCAGTACTAAGTTGCGCCTCAGATCCACCACCTTGTCAATCTGTTCGACATACATGGGGCAGACCTCCATGCATGCCCGACAGGTGGTACAAGCCCAGATTTCATCTTCCGTAAGATAGCCACCAATCAACGGCTTTTCATCGTCCGGTATTCCGTAGCTCAAATCCTCTCCCTGGGCCTGGAGATGTTTGATGGTCTTAACCTTATCGTAAAGGCAGCTGCGAATATCCTGAACCAGTTTTTTCGGTGACAGAGGCTTTTCACTGAGAAATGCGGGGCAATTATCCTGGCAGCGACCACAGCGGATGCAGGCATCGGAGTCCATCAACTGCTTCCAGGTAAATTGATGGACATGGGCGACACCGAAACTCTCGGCATTCTCAATATCAAGAGCACTCACCACACCCTTGGGAAGCAGCGACCGATAATAGGCATTCAGGGTTCCGGTAACCAGATGCAGCAGCTTGGTATACGGCAAAGTACCAATCAAGGCAATAACAGCATAAAAATGAATCCGCCACACCCAACGGATAGCAGCGGCATCAATGGCAGCACCAAAAGGAGCAAAACCGCGGGCCAGAACACTACCTACCGGGGCAAAAACTGTCCCATCTGGATCAATAACCGAAAGGCGCAATCCTTCAACGACAAAACCGCTGACAAAAATAAAGGCCAGCCAGCAGAGCAACAGAACATCTTCGCCACCACGGTCATCAAGACGTTCCGGCCTGGCGCCATAGCGGCGATAAACAGCCAATGCCAGCCCGACTAGCGCAAGAACGCCAACCACATCGAGGATGAACGAAACGAGTCCGGCAGCCAGGGGTGGCAGGGTAAAAAAGAACGCCTGGGCAAAAACCACAAAGAGGAAAGGAACCAAAAATCCGAAGAAGATAAACAGGTGCATAATCCCGGGATTACCTTCCTCAAGAATGCGATCATGGCCCACAACAGAAGACAAAACCATGGCGAAGCGACGCGAACGATCTCCCGAACGTTCTTCAGCTTCACCAATCTTCCAAACAGACCATTTTCTGGCAATACCGTAGATGAGGACCACTGTAAAAAACAGCAGAACCAGCACATCCATAGAATTCAGCATAACCTACTTCCCTTCAATAACACTTATTGAAAATCTCTGCCCTGAGCACCTAAGCCAGTATTAGAAAGCAAAATTCACGCCAGCATCAAACAAATAGCAGCACAAAAGACTGAATAGTTATTCATAAAAGGACAGCCACCCAATACCTAAAAAAAATCTCCTTGTCAAGGGCCTATAAAAACATTTTACCATCATGCCGGGTAAAGGATGTTTTTCAGTTAACGTTAACTGAGGAATAATGGCAAAAAAAGACGCCTTGGCAACCCCACAGACGTCGCGTCATTTATCACAAAGCCCATTTCAGTGTCAAGGTTTTTTTCACCTCGCCAAAGGGCAAAATCGCCGGAAGAGGCAGATATCATTTAGATAAAATAGCCCAGAGAAAGCCTTTAACGTGGCCGGACATTACCAACTCAAAGGAGTATCTGTATATTATAAATAGTGTTTTACTTAACTGGTGCAACACCTAAATCAGGGGATGAGCAAAATGCTCAATTTTTCACCAACAGCGGAAAAATTTCACCAGTCTCAGCGGTTCCGTTCTCTCTTTCCAGGAAGAGCAGTAACCCAGAGGCGATGAAGTGCGTGGCAGTAGCCCCTTTCGAAAACCGAATGGATGCCGCCAATAAAAAACCCACCATGAGCACATCTGGTGGGCCTGCTTTTCCTGCCCTCAGCAACCGGGGACTGGTACAAGTTAAGCTGTCACGAAGGGCAAACAACGGTCATGTCTTGTAGATTTCAACATTGAAGGTTTTTATCCACTGTTGCCGCAAGACTTTTTTAGCCGCCTGGATATCATCCACCTCAATAATCAGAATGGCATCATCACCTTTCAAAGTTATAAAAGGATAAAGAGTCTCCACATTGACCCCACCCTCCTTGAGGGCTCGCAGTACCACATTGAGCCCCCCGGGATGATCCGGAGTCCCAATCGCGATAACCTCCCGGGTATCCACGGTAAAACCATTGGCCTGCAGGACGTTGCATGCCTGATCGGGGCTGTCGACAATGGCATTGAGCAGTGGGGGGGACACCACGGCTGAAGCCATGATCCCTTTTATATTGATGTGCTCCTTCTCCAATATCTCACAGACCTGGTTAAGCCGGCCGGGGGTATTATCGATAGTTATGGTAAGTTGAGTAATTGACATGGTTCCTTCCTTTACATTAAGAATAACTTACAAGAACTGCAGAGTGCAAAAGTTCTAATCATCCCGGTTGGTATCAATGAAATCATACCCTTTGGCAACGGCTGCACAACTGGCTTTGGCCAGAGCGGGTTTTTTCCCCATGAGGAATTCGATGCTTTCAAAAACATAATCCAGCGAAAGGATGGTACTGAGCTTTACCAGCCCACCAAGAACAATCATATTTACCGAACGTTCGTTGCCCATTTCCCTGGCCATATCGTTGGCCGGCATGGGATACATCTCAATATCACCACGGAAAGGAACATCGTCAACAATCGACGAGTTGTAAAGCAGTTGGCCTCCCGAAACCAGCCTGCTGATGAAGGCCACGGTGGAAGGCTGATTCATGGCCACCACCAGATCAGGCGCCGATGCCACCGGCGAGGCAATTTCTTCATCACCAATACTGACGGTACAGTTTGCTGTGCCACCACGCATGGCAGCCCCATACGCCGGCAGATAGGTCGCATGATAGCCTTGGAACATGGCCGCGTTGCCCAGCACGTTGCCAAGAGTCAACACGCCCTGGCCGCCGGAGCCGGCACAAAGTATTTTCAAGATCATCCTTTTGTCTTCCTCTTCTCTTCCCGTTTATCAGTTAGCAGCCCGGGTTTGTACTCTTTTGACATCTCCTCCTCGATCCACTTGCAGGATTGAACAGGAGTCATTTTCCAGTTGGTGGGACACGGAGAAAGTACTTCAACAATGGAATATCCCAACCCATCAATCTGGGTTTGGAAGGCATTTGTAATCGCTTTTTTGGTTTTTCTGATGCCACCGGGAGTTGACAGGGTTACGCGTTCAGCATACACCACCCCAGGAAAGGCAGCCACCACATCGGTGATATGTAACGGGTAACCATCAAATTCAGGATCACGACCGATGGGGCTGGTGGTGGTATTCTGGCCGATAATGGTGGTTGGAGCCATCTGGCCGCCGGTCATGCCATAGACCGCGTTATTGATAAACACGACGGTCATATTCTCACCCCGATTGGCGGAGTGGATCGTTTCCGCCGTACCGATGGCCGAAAGGTCACCATCACCCTGGTAGCTGATCACAAACAAATTGGGATTTGCTCTTTTGGCGCCGGTGGCAATGGCGGTTCCCCGGCCGTGGGCCGATTCTATGACATCAATATCAAAATAGTGATAGGCAAGCACGGCACAACCCGCCGGACAGACCAGCAGCGCCCTTTTACCTACATCCAGCTCTTCAAGAACCTCGGCAACGATCCGATGAACGATGCCATGGCCGCAGCCGGGACAGTAATGGGTTACCACATCTTGCTTATAGTATTTGGGCCATTTGTTTTTTAGCTTCATGGGACCTACTTATAATTGCGCTGATACTGGCGGTTAATAACCCGGGCAAACTCCACAGGGGTCGGAATCACCCCTCCTGGACGGCCATGGAATGCCACCTCCGCCCGCCCGTTCAGAGCCAGCTTGACATCCTCGACCATCTGGCCGGTACTCATTTCAAAAACCAGGAAATGTTTGATCCGATGGGCAATTTCCCGCATGATCTTGTCGGGAAAGGGAAAAAGCGTAATGGGCCGGATCAAGCCCACCGGCACCCCGTCCTTGCGGGCTCGCTTTATGGCCCCTTTGGCAATCCGCGCCGTCGTCCCATAGGCGACAACCGCAAATTCGGCATCCTCCATCATATAGAGCTCATAACGAACTTCTCTGGCGGCGATTTCCTGATATTTACGCACCAGTTTCCAGTTATGACGCTCCATCTCCAAGCCATCAAGAATCAGCGATGCCAGGTAACGGCTTGGGCCGTCACCCCGCCCTTTCAGGGCCCATTCTTTTTCGGGAAAGGTTTTGACCGGCTCAGGGAAAACCACCGGCTCTTTCATCTGCCCCATCATGCCATCACCAATAACCAATACGGGAGTCCGATAGGTATCCGCCAGATCAAAGGCAGCAATGGTCAAATCAGCCAGCTCCTGCACAGATGCCGGCGCCAGGACCGGCGTCCGGTAATCACCATGGCCGCCGCCCCGGGTTGATTGGAAATAATCACCCTGAGCCGGAGCGATATTGCCCAGGCCGGGGCCACCACGCATCATGTTGACCACCACCGCCGGCAGTTCAAAGCCGGCCAAAAAGGAAAGTCCTTCCTGTTTCAAGCTGATTCCGGGACTCGATGACGAGGTCATGACCCGGGCACCGGTGGCCGCAGCACCCACCACCATATTGATGGCTGCCGTTTCACTTTCAGACTGGACAAAAACCCCACCTGCCTGACGCAGGTTGGCCGCCATATATTCGCCCAACTCATTCTGGGGGGTGATCGGATAACCAAAATAACACTTGCAGCCGGCCCTGATGGCCGCCTCACCAATGGTATGGTTACCACTCATAAACACTTTATTCACTGTACACCTCAACCGCGACATCAGGGCAAACCATGGTGCAGACCATACAACCAACGCAGGCTTCCGGTTTCACCGGCTCGGCGTAATGGTATCCCATCCGGTTTAACTGTGGCGAGACCCCAAGGACCTCCTGTTTGCAGAATTCAATGCAGAGACCGCAACCCTTGCAAAAGTCACGTCGAATCTCCACTTTAAAGACCTTCTCTTTTTTACTCATCAATCAACCTTATGGTAAGCTGTTTATAACCACCAGCCGGGAAGAGGGCGGCAATTCAGATAACCGGCTCAATCCAGCCCAGTGCATCTTCACCCTGGCCATATTGAAGGGCTTGAATGGTTTCAAAAAATCTCTTTGCCAAAGGCCCTACTTCACCGTTGCCAACCGTGATGACCTGTTCGCCATATTTCAGCTCGCCCACCGGAGAGATAACCGCCGCCGTCCCGGAACCGAAAATTTCCGTCAGCCGACCGTCACCATGGGCCGCCACAACCTCGTCGATACTGATCTTCCGTTCGACCACCTTCAGAGCCCACCGTTTGGCCAGGGTAATAACCGAATCACGGGTAATGCCCGGCAGGATGCTGCCGCTGAGCATAGGGGTAACCAGCTCGCCATCGATGACAAAGAAGATATTCATCGCCCCCACTTCCTCAACGTATATCTGCTCAACGGCATCGAGCCAGAGAACCTGGGTATAACCGGCCTTATGGGCCTTGTCGCCGGCCAGCAGGCTGGCAGCGTAATTACCCATGGTTTTGGTATCACCGACACCGCCGCGGACCGCCCGCACATGCTCCCGGGTAACCATGATTTTCACCGGGTTAAACCCTTCAGGATAATAGGCACCCACCGGCGACAAAATGATAAAAAAGCGGTAGGTATTGGAAGCCCGGACCCCAAGAAAATTATCCGTGGCAATGATGGTGGGCCGGATATACAGGGAGGTGCCAGGAGCTCCCGGCACCCAGTCCTTCTCAATTCTGAGCAGCTCTTTCAGGGCTTCAAGAATAAAAGCTTCATCGACTGGGGGAATGGAGAGCTTATGATTCGAATAGTTGAGCCGCTTGAAATTTTCCTGCGGCCGGAACAACTGGATGTGACCATCCGCCGTCCGGTAAGCTTTCAGACCCTCAAAAACCCCCTGACCATAATGAAGCACCATGGTGGAAGGATCAAGCACAAAAGGGGCATAGGGCTCGATGCGCGGGTTATGCCATCCCAGCTTAGGATTATAGTCCATATTGAACATATAATCGGTAAAGCTGGTACCAAAGCCCAAGTTGTTCTCATCCGGTTTAGCCTTCAGCGCAGCCGCTTTG
This sequence comes from Candidatus Anaeroferrophillus wilburensis, assembly GCA_016934315.1. Lineage (NCBI taxonomy): Bacteria > Deltaproteobacteria > Candidatus Anaeroferrophillales > Candidatus Anaeroferrophillacea > Candidatus Anaeroferrophillus > Candidatus Anaeroferrophillus wilburensis. The sequence continues at coordinate 171,391 of JAFGSY010000030.1, forward strand.
GTAAAGGTAATGTTAATGGTCGCCTCCTACCTGAGCACGATGGTTAGCATGACCCCGTAACAACGGGATACCCACCCGATTTACGAGCGAGAAGTTTTACCACTCTGTTTCATGGAGTGTCAAGCAGAATCTGCCTGGATGATTGGCCTGCAAGGCTTTGCAACCCTCTCCTAAGCCGGCTGATGCTCCGGCCGCAAAAGATCGAAAACCGTTTTCACCGGATTAAAGGTACTCGCCGGCACCTCAACAAAGACACTGTTCCAACCGGCCATGGCCCCATTCCACAAACCGGGGTGCTCCAAAGCTTTCAGATCTTTGCCATCCTTGGATTTACTGGCAATAAAACCGGTATCAGGATCACTGAACTCCAGCAGGTTAAAGAGCTGCCCCCGATAATCACGAACACCGCAAACCAGGTCCACCGGGTTGAAATGGGTTGATGCACGCCAGATTTTGCTCTGCCCCTCACTGGCCATATCCACTTGTGCCGATTCAACAATCTGCCTGGAACAGCCTTCTCTGCCACTCACCCAGAAAGGGCCACCTCCCGGCTCACCCTGGTTGCGAACCATCCCGCAGACCCTCAAGGGACGGTTTAGCCTGTCCTGCCAGAAAGCGGCCACTTCATCGGTTGAAAGCTGTCGGCCCTCTGCAGAAAGATCGATAAACAGGTGACGCCGGCCGAAATCGGCTATCTCATCCAGCAGGGGTTCGCCGATGTCGGCTGCAGACAGGCACTCAAGATAGTGAAAAATCTGCTGTTGCAGTTCCACCAGGTAGCCTCCGAGAACTTTTTCATAGAGGCAGATTTTCGGCTTCAAGCGATCGGGAACAACATTGTCAATATTTTTAATAAAAACAATATCCCCCTGAAGATCATTGAGATTGGTCAGCAACGCCCCATGCCCACCAGGACGAAAAACCAATCTGCCGGCGGCGTCCCGGAAAGGCGCATTATCCGCATCAACAGCAATGGTATCGGTGGACGGCTTCTGGGTGGAAAAGGTGACCTCGAAGCGGATTTCACCACCGTCAAGACCAGCACAGGCCTGTTTGAAATAGGTTTCAAAGAGCTGACGGTGTTCCGGAGAGATGGTAAAATGGATGTGAACCATTCCTTCCCGGTCCCTGGTAAGCATGGCAGCCTCTACCAAGTGCTCGGCAAAAGGGGTCCGAACATGATCATCATAGCGATGAAAGGCTATCAACCCCTTTGGTAGTGCACTGTAGTTCAAGCCCTTTTCAGTCAGCAGATAACCCATCAGCAGATCACAGCGACCATCGGCAACCAGGGTTCCAACATCCAGGCCATCAGCAGCAACCACCGCCCGCAAGTCATCAGCGAATGGAAACTTGCCGCAATGTTCTTTCATGCGCAAAACATCAAGACAACCCTGGTCGTCCGTAAAAGCATCCAGCGACATGGGTTCCGAGCCGGGCTTCAAATAGCTTTCGTAGCAGGAAAGCAACGTTTTAAACATCCGCGTTGCCGCCCCGGAAGCAGGCACGAATTTCATTGCCCGACCAGCAAGGGCAGCCTCATCGTAGATGCCGCTCAAACGAATCAGTTCCTGCTCCTGTAAAACGACCATGCCATCACCAACCGTGCAGGGCCGATCAAGACGAACAGGGGAAATCCCCCTGGAAAAGATTTCCAACTGCCGGGCAACCACCTGCACATCCAGACCATGCTGCTCAATCTGCCGCCGATCTGCCTCACTAAAGCGTCCTGTCCACGTCATCTTCGCTACACTCCTGCACCTACAGTATCAACGACGGTTACTATTGTTCATGATCACGGCAACCATTTTATTATTACGTCACCTTTTCTCGCAACAATTGCCTTTGTCCTCTCTCCAAGAAAGCACCAGAACCTGGGCGCACACCGTCTATCTTCCGACCATATAGCCTTTCTGGACCGCTGGCGGCCCAACACACTACCTAAACATATCAAGATAATTACATACAGACAGACGATATACAAGATAAAATTGGCTTTCAAGGGAAAAAACAGCTTTTCAAACAGCAAAGCAGCCAATGTCAGAAAAAGTAATTGATTTTTTTTCATAGAGTCTGCTAGGGTGCATCTTTCAGTTAACGTTAACTGACAAATAGGGTTAATCATGAGTAGCAAGCAGTCTATTGATTACTGTCAAAGCAACACGATCGATTGAAGTCTAAAAAGGAGGACCGGTCAATGAAAAAAGCTCTATGGACGCCATCGGCAGAACGTATTGCCAATGCCAATCTGACCCGCTACATGAAGTATCTGCATGCCCAGCAAGGGCTGTCATTTTCCACCTATGACGAGCTCTATCAGTGGTCGATCAGTGAACGGGCGGATTTTTGGGAAAGCGTCTGGAATTTTACCAACATCATTGCCTCGAAGCCCTATGAGCAGGTTCTGGTTGACGGTGACAAAATGCCGGGTTCCAAATGGTTTGTTGGCTCACGGCTGAATTTCGCCGAAAATCTGCTTCGTTATCGTGACGACCGGGTTGCCATGGTTTTCAAGGGCGAACAGCAGGAAGCGGTAAGAATAACCTATGCCGAGCTTTATGACAAAGTCGCCCGACTGGCAAAATCGCTGCGGGACCTGGGGGTTACCGTCGGCGACCGGGTTTCCGGCTTCGTTCCCAATATGACCGAAACGGTCATTGCCATGCTGGCCACCACCAGCATCGGCGCCATCTGGTCTTCCTGCTCCCCCGATTTCGGTATCAAAGGGGTCTTGGATCGTTTTGGCCAGATTGAACCAAAAGTGGTGTTCACCGCCAACGGCTATGCCTACAATGGTAAAACCTTCGATTCACTGCAGCGGGTTTCCGATATTTTGAACAGCCTGCCATCGGTGGAAAAGGTGGTGGTCATCCCTTATACCGAAGCCAAACCAGACATTAGCATGGTCAACAACTCCGTCCTGTTTGCCGATTTTCTCTCGCCCGAAAGCGGTCTGGAAATCACCTTTGAACAGCTGCCCTTTGATCACCCTCTCTACATCATGTATTCATCAGGCACCACCGGGGTTCCCAAGTGCATCGTTCATGGGGCCGGCGGCACCCTTATCCAGCACCTGAAAGAACATGTCCTGCATGCTGACCTGAAACGTGACGATCATCTTTTCTACTTCACCACCTGCGGCTGGATGATGTGGAACTGGCTGGTGAGCGGCCTGGCGGTGGGCGCCACCCTGATTCTGTTTGACGGCTCCCCCTTCTACCCCGATGGCGGCGCCACTTTCAAGTTGGCTCAGGATGAAAAAATATCCATCTTCGGCACCAGCGCCAAATTTCTTGCTTCAGTACAGCAGGCCGGCATCAAGCCCGGCACCACCTACGATCTTTCATCCATTAAAACTATCTGCTCCACCGGCTCCCCCCTGTCGGCGGAAAGCTTCGAGTTTGTCTATAAAGAGATTGCCCAGGATGTTGACCTGGCCTCCATCTCCGGCGGAACCGACATCATTTCCTGCTTTGCCCTCGGTAACCCGATCCTGCCGGTTTACAGCGAGGAACTGCAATGCCGTGGCCTGGGGATGAAACTGCAGGCTTTTGATGATAACGGTAAGCCGGTGGAAAAAGAACAGGGTGAGTTGGTCTGCAGTGCTTCGTTCCCCTCCATGCCCATCTACTTCTGGAACGATCCGAATAATGAGAAATATCTTGATGCCTATTTCCGGGTCTACCCCAACATCTGGCACCATGGCGACTACATCAAGGTGACTGAAACCGGCGGCGTCATCTTCTACGGCCGCTCCGATGCCACCCTCAACCCCGGCGGCGTCCGCATCGGTACTGCCGAAATCTACCGCCAGGTGGAAACCATTCCCGAAGTCAAGGACAGCGTTGTCATCGGCCAGAACTGGGATAACGATGTGCGGGTTATCCTGTTTGTGGTCATGGAGGCAGGCAGTGAACTGACGCCGGAACTGGAAAAAGAGATCAAAACGACCATCAGAAAAAATACCACCCCACGCCATGTACCGGCAAAAATCATTCCGGTGGCTGACATTCCTTACACGATCAGCGGTAAAAAGGTGGAACTGGCAGTCCGCAAGGTAGTGGAAGGCAAGGCAGTCTCCAACAAGGATGCCCTGGCCAATCCCCAGGCACTCGATTGTTTTAAAGATCTGGCAGCCCTGCAGTCATAATAAACAAGCTTTACGTTGCGTTCTAAAAGAGGGACACCATAGAGACCGGTGTCCCTCTTTTTTGTTTCCTCTTCCATAGCATCAACGGCAAGATCATGGTCAGCAGACATTCACCTCACAGTAACGAAGTCAAATCTGAAATTGACTTGCGCGCCTAAACCATTTATAAAAGAAATAATTCGCAAAATAAAGAGGAGGGAGGAGAAATGGAAAAAACGACCGCAGTTCTACTGCTGGCCTATGGCGGGCCGGAAACCCCAGCGGAAATTGAACCATTTCTTAAACAACTGCTGCGTCGTGACAGCCTGCCGTCACCAATGATCCAGCGGGTGGTGGAAAAATATCAGACCATCGGTGGCGGCTCCCCCCTGCCCCGCATCTGCCGCAGCATCAGGGAGAAGCTGGCAGCCAAGCTGGCGGTCGATAAACGGCAACTTCCCGTCTACCTGGCTTTCCGCTATTCTTCCCCCAACATCGCTTCCGTCACCCGACAGATGGCGGCAGCTGGCATTGAACGGATTCTGGCGGTTTCCCTCTCACCCCACGCGTCCCTGATCAGCACCACGGCGTATTTCACCACGCTGGAAGAGATAACGGCGGAACTCACCCTTGATCTGCAGCCGGTAAAAGACTGGTACCGTGATCGGCACTTTATTGACTGCCTGACCAACCGGATAACCGCAGCGGCCGACAAACGTTCACTTAACCTCACCGATGCTGATACGGCGGTAGTATTTTCCGCTCATAACATCCCGGCCAGCTACCTTGAACAGGGAGATCCCTATGTCAGGGAGATCAAGGAAAATATCACCTTGGTCATGGCCCGGTTCCCCGGCTGCCGGCATTTTTTCGGCTACCAGAGCAAGGGTAAAGCCCCGGGCGCCTGGTTGGAGCCCGAGATTGAAAACCTGCTAGCCGACTTGATTAACAACAGCATTCGAAAGATTATCCTGGTCCCGGTAAGCTTTGCCATGGACCATATGGAAACTCTCTATGATCTTGACCAGGAGATTATCCCGGCAATAACCGGCCGCCATGACGTTGAAATCAGCAGAATCGCCATGTGCAATGATGATGACGATTTCATCGCCATGCTCTCCGGGGTCATCAACAACCACGGATAATTACTTTTTCCTCTCTTATCTTGACAGTCAAAAGTTCTTTTTACAACGTACGTTAAACTAGCCAGTCAAGTTTTGGTAAACGCATAAAATAAAACATAAAAC